>NZ_DGMV01000047.1:22647-68662 GCF_002388575.1 Marinimicrobium sp. UBA4509 | reverse complement strand
CATCCATGTCTCCGAGAGTCTCCAAACGCTATCTGCCCCTCTGACGCCTCCGTGCCATCGAATTGTCCTCAACTGAAAATGCCGTATCAGTGGTATCCACAACGGTATATGAGTGGCACGGAGCAGCGATACCGAACACCGTTTTGGGGGCGTCGGCCGCCAGGGATGGCGCGCCGATGAGCTCACATGGATGTGCTTGTAGCGTCCCCCAAAACGGTGTTCGGTGTCGCTGCGGACTTGGCTGAAAGTACCAGTACTAAACAGAGATTAGAAAGGTTTAAACATGAGCGTTAATGTTTTATTTGTGTGTTTGGGGAACATCTGTCGGTCGCCGACCGCCCATGGGATATTTGAAGAGAAAGTCCGGCAGGCGGGATTGGAGAAACGTATCCAGATTGATTCCGCAGGCACGGGTGCCTGGCATATTGGCAAAGGGCCCGATGCGCGTTCCCAGCGTGCGGCGCTCAAACGCGGCTATGACCTCAGTCAGCTTCGGGCCCGGCAGGTGAACCCGGCCGACTTTGACGAATACCATTACATCCTCGCCATGGACCACAGCAACCTGCAGGACCTGCAAGCCATGAGACCGGCTCATTACAGTGGGCATCTCGGTTTATTCCTGGAGTTTGGTGACAACGACCACTATCGCGAAGTGCCCGACCCCTACTACGGTGAAGGCGACGGTTTTGAATTGGTGCTCGATCTGGTTGAAAGCGCCTGCGACGGTCTGCTTCAACACATCAAAACTCAGCGGTAATGAGAGACTCGGAACGCGTGGATATACAAGAGAATATCAACCTTCAACCCTACAACACCCTGGCAGTGCCGGCCAAAGCGCAGCACTATGCGGAGGTCACGGATGAGGCGCAACTGCCTGCGTTGCGCCAGTTCGCGCGGGATCGAAATCTGCCCCTTCTGATTCTCGGTGGCGGTAGCAATGTCGTGTTGCGTGCGGATTTTCCCGGCCTGGTTCTGCATATGCGCATGACCGGAAAAACCCTGGTTCAGGAAGATCGCCATCACGTCTGGCTTCGCGTGGCCGCCGGGGAAAACTGGCATGAACTGGTTGAGTATTGTCTGGCGAACGAATACTGGGGGCTGGAAAATCTTTCGCTGATTCCGGGCTCTGTGGGGGCGGCGCCGATTCAGAATATTGGTGCCTACGGTGTGGAGCTGAAAGATGTATTTTCGGAGCTGGAGGCCATGGATGTGGCGACCGGTGAGGTGCATCGCTTCGATAAAGACGCCTGCGAATTCGGTTATCGCGATAGCCTGTTCAAACGGGCCGGTAAGGACCGGTACATCATTTTATCGGTGACTTTGAAACTGTCTCGGCAACCGCATCTGAAAGTGACTTATCCGGCGTTGAAAGAAGCGGTGGGCGCGATACCCATGGCGGAACTGACGCCGGTGGCGGTGAGTGAGGCAGTGTGCCGGATTCGTCGCAGCAAACTGCCGGACCCGGTGGAGATTCCCAATGTGGGAAGTTTTTTCAAGAATCCACTGGTGGGGCTGGATCAGTTTCTCGAACTGCAGGTCCGTCATCCCGGGCTGGTCTCCTACCCGGTGGATGCGCGCCATGTGAAGCTTGCCGCCGGATGGCTGATCGAGCGGGCGGGGTGGAAAGGCGTGGCCCGTGGGCCGGTGGCGGTGCACGCGCATCAGGCGTTGGTATTGACCAATCCGGGCCGGGCGTCCGGTGGGGAAGTGCTGGCTCTGGCCGAAGAGATTCGTCACTCCATTGCCGCGGAGTACGGTGTGGATCTTGAGCCCGAACCCCGGGTCTATCCCTGACGCACCGGCCCCTTATCCGGGGCTACCGATGCCGAACGGTCAGTACAACTCGACCACGACCCGGAACCCCAGGTTACTGTCCCGATAATCAGTGGGCGCACCCCGCCGAACATGGGTGGCGATATTGCCCACCGAATCCTCAAACGAACCTCCGCGTATAGTCCGCTCGGTGCAATTTTCGGTGATCAGGGGCGTGCCGTTCTGAGGCATTTCCAGCAAGTGGTTCCGGTAACAGTCCTGGGTCCACTCGGCCGCATTACCCGCGACACTGTGCAAGCCGAAGGCATTGGCCGGATAGGAACCCACGGGGGCGCTTTTTGAGGAAAAGAGACCGGTGTACTCACTGTTGCAGCCCCTTCGGCAGTTCGCGAGTCCGTCAGCGTCGGCACCAGCTTCTCCCCACCAGAAAGTGGTTTGGGTGCCCGCCCGCGCTGCGTACTCCCACTCCGCCTCACTCGGCAAGCGGTAGCGTTTGCCGGTGCTCTCACTGAGCCAGTTTACGTAGGCCAGGGCATCGTTCCAGCTCACATTGATCACCGGCCGGTTGTCTCGTCCCCAGCGCTCGTCGTCGGGCAGCGGGCGGTCCGTGGCCCGGGCAAACTTGTCGTAGTCGGCGAAGGTGATTTCAAATCGGCTGATGGCGAATGCCCGGGGAATCCGGACATTGCGTTCGGGCATGCTGCGGCTGTCCAGTTTGCTGCCCATGGTGAAACGACCGGCGGGAACGATCACCATCTCCGGCCCCCGGTCGCCGTCGCGGAGCTCGTTGTAAAAGGTTGCACCCGCCACCGGTGTTTTGCGCAGGGATACCGGCAGCGTCACCGCCTCGTCTTCCACCTCAATCCATCGGGTGTCGGTATCGTAGCCGGCATAGCTGGTTTCGATGTGGTAGCGCCCGGGCAACAGGGGAATGCCCGGGTAATAGCGATCCGGTATGTTCAGAATGCGGACCCGGGCGTTTTCCGGCTCCGGCGTGACCCGCAGTTCGTAGCGTGGTGGGGCGGCCGCCGGGGTTTCCACGGGTGTCTCGGGTCTCATCCCCATCAATGCTTCCGTGCTGCTCTGATTCTCGGTTTCGGGCTCGGGACGCAAGACCAGCGGAGTCGTGGGAATCTCGGTGGTGCGGACCGGCTGGGGTCGGGGCTCGGTCGGTGTCGGGGCGATCAAGTGCGCGGTGCGACGAGCGAGTGACTGCACCGGGTCCGGCAGCCAGCGCTCACCGGGCAGTGCCCATTCGTTCAACGCCAAACTGAAGGCACCCCAGATGACTGTCAGCAGTATCACCAGGGTCAGAGTGCGGGAGACTAACCGGCGTCCTCGCCACAGGCTGTGGTAGTGCGCCGCCTGCTGCACCTGGGTGGAAATGACAGTGGTGTGTTCCTGGGGCGGATTCAGTGGCCCCTTGATTTCGGTTACCCGGATCTGTGGGTGGCGGTACAGGCCGCGGCGCGGCGTCCAACGCAGCGAGCACAGGCTCTGCCACGCCAAGCGTATCTGTTCTCGCAAGGCCCCGAGCGTGGTCGCCAACAGTGCCCGGAACAGTGAGAGGAGTTGAACCCGGGTGGAGTCCGCGGTGGTGAAATACGTCTGTCCCAGGCCGGCGGGCCCCTCCAGTGCATCGATTGCCGCAATCACATCCCGGCCCCGCTGAAAGCGATTGTCCGGGTCTTTGGCGAGCAACTGATTGAGAATCTTCTGGTACGCCTGATACTGGGGCGGGAGCTTGGGAATGGGCGCGGTCAGGTGCTTGATGGCGATGGCCACCGCCTCGTCCGCCTGGTAGGGCACCTGCCCGGTCAGCATTTCGTAAAAGACCACACCCAGGCTGTAAATATCGGCGCGACCGTCCACCGGTTTGCCCCGGGTCTGCTCCGGGCTCATGTAATGAGGCGTGCCGACCACCGTGCCGGCGTTGGTCATCCGGGAGGCGGAGCTGACGGTCTTGGCGACCCCAAAGTCGGACAATACCGCGGAGTTGTCTTCGCGGAACAGAATGTTCTCGGGTTTGATGTCCCGGTGGATATAGCCTTTCTCATGGGCGTGGTCCAGCGCCCCGGCGATTTCCCGGGTGATCCGCAGGACTTCCTGAGTGCTCAGCCCGGAGGCCATCTTTTCGTGAATGGAACCGCCGGCCAGATAGTCCATGGCGATGTAGTTCAGGTTCTTGTAACGCCCGATATCGTAGATGGAGACGATGTTAGGGTGCGACAGTTGCCCGACGATATTGGCTTCGCGTTGAAAACGTTCGCTGAACACCGGATCGCCATTGAGCGCCGGAGACATGACTTTCAGGGCAACTTCTCGGCCCACGCTCAGTTGAATGGCGAGATAGACGGTGGACATTCCGCCCTGGTTGATTTTGCGAATGATGCGGTAGCCGGGAATATGCATTACCGGGCCACCCAGTAGAGCACTAACGCCAGTGACAGCAGGGCGGTGGCATACAGGGCCAGATCCGGGCCGCGCCGACCGGTAATATGCGGCACCCACTGCCACAGCGTACTCCAGCGCGAGCGCTGGCTCAGCGGTGACTGGATCAACTGCAGGGTTATATTGTCGCGACCTCCCGCGTCCAACGCGGCGCGCATCAGCCGATTGACGGCAGCACGCGGGCTGCGGCATCGAAACAGAAGGCGGGCCAGGGCTTCGTCATCCAATTCGTCGGTGAGCCCATCGCTGCACAGCAGAATCCACTGGTCCTTCAACCATTGGCCGCGCACTGAGTCGACTTTGACCTCCTGTAGTTCGTAGGAACCCAGACATTGAGTGATGATGTTCTTATCCGGGTGGCCCTCGACCTCCGCTTCTTCAATCACACCGGAGGCGAGCAGCATCTGGACGTAGGAGTGATCGGTGGTCAGTCGCTCGAGTCGACCGCCGTCCTCGGTGTGAGTCCAGAGGTAGGCCCGGCTGTCGCCGACCCAGGCGACTTCGTAGTCGTCCCCGAGGCTGCGCAGGGCGACGATGGTGGAGCCCATGCCCGGCGCGCCTTCGCCATTGGCGGCGGCTTTGAGTACGGCCCGATGGGAGGCCTGAATGGCCTGGGTGAGGCTTTTGTGTTGTTGGTCGAGCAGGGTGTCCCGGACGATGGCGCTGGCGACTTCGCCGGCTTCGTGCCCACCCATGCCGTCGGCCACGAGCCATAGGCCGCGCTCGGGCAGGCTCAGGAGCGTGTCTTCGTTGTTGTCGCGCTTGTGGCCCGCGTGGGTGGCGGCGCTGTATTCCAGGGGTGGCTGGGGCATAGTTAGTCCGTTGTCACCATCGTATGTTACCGGCTTGGGATCGCCTCGGGAATCCTAAAGCACTTTGCCGTCGAAAACTACATAACAGGTCGCGGTTTGAGGTGTCGATGTGCCGAAGCGGCTGTACACGTTAGAAACCGTCCCAATGTTTGGAGAGGACTATTCTTTTTGCTTCGTAGGCAGTGCTCCGCCTGGGTAACCCCTTGTGAGACACGCCGTGAACCCATCCATGGGGGCTCATCACCCGCCGTCCAGGCGGGTGACGGTCTCACAAGGGGGTACCCAGCCTCCGCAGTGCCAACGTAACGTTTCGGGAACTGGCACCTTTCATACTGCAATCTTGGGTAACGGCGGATGCGCTGCGCTTATCCGCCCTACGCCACCTTTCGTGCGACTGCATAGTCAGGCCGTAGATGGCACGGAGGGCCGGGGAGGGGAAGCCCTTTCAAGACCGTAAGCGGAGGGACTCCGCGCGTCGAGCCCCCAGGGATGGGTTCACGGCGTGTCTTGAAAGGGTTTCCCCCTCATGGCCCGGGCGTCACATATTCTCTGCACCTTCTTTACTAACGGCTACCCAGGCGGAGCATTCCTTCCGAAGTTACTTAGCTAATGACAAACATACCCCTTTAAAGCTCGCGCAACTCCAAGCCCAGGCTTTCCAGGACCGCTCGTTCTCCGCTGTGACTGACCACCGCCGTGCTGGCCCGTTCTGGTTTCAGGTACTCATTGGCCACGCGTTGGATATCGGCCAGGGTGACGCCCAGGACCCGGTTGCGGAAAGTCTCGCGTTTCTCCCGGGTGCGGCCAAACAACTCCGCCTGATACGTCTGACGGGCCTCGCCTGCCGGAGAAGCCGGCTTGTCCAGGCTGCTGACCACCCCCAGAATCGCCTCCTCCAACGGCTGCCATTCGTGTTCGCTGGACAACAGCCAATCCACCGCCGCCTCGAAATCCTTCAGGGTATCCGCCAGGCGGGGGTCGCGGTAGGAGAAGAAGCGGAAGGCCGCGATATTGTTGTCCTGGCTGGCACCGCCGCCGTAGGCGCCGCCCTGTTCGCGAATGGTGCGGTGCAGATAACCGTTGCGCAGGAAGCCGGCCAGCACCGTCAGGGCGGCTGCGTCCGGGTGCTCCGAGGGCACCGTCGGGTAGGCTTGGGCACAGAAGTTGACCTGGGTGTTGGTCAGCCAGCCTTCGCGTACGGGCTCGTGAACGGCGGGCAGTCCGAAGGAGCGGAAGTCGGCCACCGGCGGCTCGCTGGGCCAGTGCGACTGCACGGTGTCGCGCAGTTCGTCGAGTTGATGGGGTTCACCAATCAGCAGGAACTCCCGTGGTGCGACCCGCAGGCGGGCATGAATGCCCGCCAGTTGCGCGGCGTAGGCTTTCAGGGATTCGCCTTCCTTCAGGGCCTGATCAAGCCGCTTCAGGTGGGCGATGCCTTCCAGGCCGCCAATCCGATGGGTCAGGCGAGCCGACGGGGCCATGCCGGCGCAGGCGGCCAGCATGGCCAGGCTGTGGCCATTGCCAGTGATGCTCTGTTCGCGGCGGGCGCGCATCTGCGAGACCAGCTCTTTCAAGCGGTTGTGTTCATCAAAACGGGGTTCGGTCAGGGTCGCGCGCAGCAGTTCGTTCATGGCCCCGGCATTGCGGTTCAGTGCCTTGGAGCCAAGCGAAAAATAGGCATCAATGTTCTGCACATCATCGGTGGTGCCACGCACCGTCGCCGAGGCGCTGATACCCCCCACGGCGCTTGCCTGCCAGCGTTGAGCCTCGAGGTAATCGAGGTTGCCCAGGCCGACTTCGGTCAGGGCGTTGCAGTAGAGCGGCAGCAGCGGCTGCTCCTCCTCGCTGATGTCAGGCAGTTTGCAGGTGACCTGTTCATACACCAGGCCGTTGGTGCCGGCGCCGTAGCGGCGCAGCGGGTCGCTGGCGGGGTTCTTCGGGTCGAGGGTTTCCCGGCTGCCTTCCACATACGCCATGGTCTTGGGAATGTCTTCCAGGCCGACCTTGGGCAGGATGCTGTCGTCGTCTTTCTGTACTTGGCGTTCCTGCAGGGCCTTGGCGCGCTGCACGATCCACTGGCGATCGTCGTCAGTGAGTTTGGCGTTGATATCGGCCAGACGTTTTTGCTCGGCCTCCTGGGCCCGGCGGGTGAACTGGCTGTCCGGGCGAAGGGTCAGGCGCAGGCGGTGAGGGTTGTCGAGCAACCAACGACGCACCAGCGAGGGAATGAAATCCGGGTCTTTGACTTTTTCCCGCAGTTTCACCAACGCTGAATCCAGGTCGAGCAGGGCAATGGGGTCAGCCCGGTGGGTGGCAGCGGGCAGGCTGTTCATGATCAGTTGCAGGCCGTAAGGGAAACCGTCTCCGCCGACTTCGCGCTGCTGCAATTCCAACTGGTGCAGTGCGCTGTCAATCAGCTCCTGGGGTACGCCCTCTTCGGCCACCCGCTCCAGGGTACCGAGAATCAACTGCTCCACCTCCGGGACCTTCTCCAACTGGCAGCCTTCCAGGCCACAGCCGAAAGCCAGCTCGTACTGGGAGTCATCCAGTCCGCACAGTGGAGAGGGCGCCTGTCCTAGGTCGGACGTTTCCAGGGCGTGCAGCAGGGGAGAAGCGCTATTGTCCAGCAGGACGGCGGTCATCAGTTGGCTTTCGAGGGTTTGATCCAGGTCGGTGATATTGCCCAGCAGCCAACCCATGACGACATGGGTTTTGTGGGTCGGGTCTTCGCCTTCCTCCAGCGGGTAGGCCTCTTCCACCGCGATGGGGGCGTGGTAGCGCTTCTCTTCGCCTACGGCAATGACATCATCCAGGCGCTTGAAACGGTGCAAAGCTTTGGCTTCAAACTTGGCCTGATGCTCCGCCGCCGGAATATCGCCATAGGTCATGAAGATCGCATTGCTCGGATGGTAATGGGTGCGATAGAACTGCTGGAGTTGTTCGTAGGTCAGGTCCGGGATGTGTTCCGGATCGCCACCGCTGTTGTGGTGATAGGTGGTGGTCGGAAACAGGTAGCGACACAGCGACTGCCACAGTTGTGCGGGCACCGAGCTCATGGCGCCTTTCATTTCATTGAACACCACACCTTTGAACGTCAGCGGGGAATCGGGGTTATCCGGTTCCTTGAACTCCAGGCGATGACCTTCCTGGGCAAAGTCCAGCTCGTCCAGGCGGGAGAAAAACACCGCATCCAGGTACACATCCAGCAGGTTGTCGAAGTCCTTGCGGTTCTGGCTGGCGAAGGGGTAGGCGGTCCAGTCCGGACTGGTGAAGGCGTTCATGAAGGTGTTCAGGGACCGGCGGATCATCATGAAAAACGGATCGCGTACCGGGTACTTTTCGCTGCCACAGAGCGCGGTGTGTTCGAGAATGTGGGCGACCCCGCGCGAGTCCTGGGGCACAGTGCGCAGGGCGACCAGAAAGACGTTCTCCGGGTTGTCGCTGGCGAGATGGATGTGCTGAGCACCGGTCACTTTGTGCTGGTACTCCTCCACCCGCAGGTTCAGGGAGTCGATGGTCTGGCTGCGCAGGTGCTCAAAGGCGGCATGGCTGGTGTGGGTCATAAAGTCTCACAATCTCCGGTATCGGTTTACGGCTTGGGTCGAAACGCGAGTTGCTGGTCGTTGAAGCCGTCAAAAGCGTCGAGTAAAGGCTCATAGTCTACGCGCTCGCCCTCCAGATGCGCCAGTGCGTAACAGCAGGCTTCCAGGGTGGAGAGCTGACCGGGCTTGCGCGCCCGACGGATTCGATAGCGCGATGGTGGCGTATCGGTCAGGGCCAACCTGGGCAGTGCGTGCAATGGCGGGTTGTGGTAGAGCATCTTGCGGCTCTTGCGCCAGGTGGCATCGAGTACCACAAGCTGGCGTCGCGGTCCGGTATTGTTTCGCTCGGTAAGGTCGTTCGGGTCCGGATACCGGGGGGCGGGTAGATCGTCGGTCTCCGGATAGAGCAGTATCGATTCGTCGGCCCGGTTTAGCAGTTCCCCCAGGGCGGCATAGGACCACTGTTCTCCCACCACCCGCTGACTGTTCTGCAGGCTGAGGTCCAACAGGCGGGCGCTGTTTTTGGCCCGGTGGGCTTCGTCGGGGTGTTGCAGAATCAGCAGGGATACGCCGTTGTCGATCGGTCGAACCCAGTGGCAGATACAGGCCCGCTCCGGACGCTCGCAACGGGGGCAGAGGGCACGGCTCATTCGGCGGCCTCCGGATCGACGGCCGGAGCGGGTGCGCTGGCGATCAGTTGCTCTTTGGCGGCGCGCGAAAGCTGCTTGATGGCGTACTCCCGTCGACTGGCACTGGAGCGGTCGGGGTGATGCTCCAGAAAGCACAATCGGTGGGGCTGGCGACCGCGAAAATAGCGGGCGCCGCGGGGTCCGCCGCTGTGCTCCTTCCAGCGGCGGACCACATCGGTGGTGATGCCGGTGTAGTACCGGCCATCGTCACCGAGAATGATGTAAACCTGCCAGCGGCTCTCTGCCATCACGAGCGCGGGTACAGGGGTTTGAGTCCCCCGGTGTCGGTGCGCCCGGATCGCTGACCGGCCCGGCTCTGATTCAGCGCCTGCAGCAGCGCGGCGGTGTCGAACGGCGAGTCGGACTCACCCTTGAACAGTATGGCGTCCAGCTCCTGTAGTCGCGCCCGCGCCACGTCGTCGTCAAGCCGCTCGGCCAGATCGGTCAGGCCCCGGGGGGGCACGTCGGGCCAGAGGGCGGCTCCCCAGTCGAGCAGGGCCCGGCGCAGGGCGTGCAGATCATCGGCTTTGGCGGCGCGTTTGACGCCTTGCCAGGCTCGGCCGCGGGCGGCCCGGGCCCGATCTCTCTCGCCTCGGGACTGTGCCTCGCGCGCGGCAAGATCGGTCTTCAGCCGCCAGACGAGGAAGGCGAGCCAGAGGCTCAAGGCTGACAGGAGCGCCGTGGCTATGCCCAGTATTACGGTAACCAGCGACGCTGACCCGCTTGCAGCCGGGCGGGGAGCGGTGGCGTCTTCGCCATTTTCGCGCTCCCGGGACGGTGTGACCTCGGAAGCGGGGGCGGCGCCGGGTATGGCGGTGACGTTGACGGTGCTCGCCGGCAGCTCGGCGGTGCGCATCTGATCCGCCTCGGTGTCCCACCAGGTCAGGGTGACCGCTGGAATCTCGAGGCGTCCGCTCTGGTTGGGCACCATCGCCAGGGTCAGGGTGCTGGTGCTCTGAACGCCACCCGCATTGACCTGCTCTTCGGTTTGCGGTCGGTCCGGATAGAGTGTCAGGCCCGGGGTTTCTTCCAGGGTCAGAGCGGGGAGTTGCGCGGCGGTCAGACCGTCCGCCTGAATGGTGATCCGGCGGGTCACCGGTTCACCCTGACGCAGGGAGTCCGGATCGGTGCCCCAGTGTTCGCTCAACTGCAGATTGCGGGCCGGCAGCCAGGTGTCGCCGCTGTATTGATCGGGCGTCGGGTCCACCGTCACACTCAGGGCGTCGGTTCGGACCCGCTGTCGGCTGCTGCGGCCCCAGAAGTCGCGCTGTCCCCGACTGACGGCGAGTTCATATACCAGGGAGGGGATGTCCAGGGTACCGCTGCGCTGGGGGAACAGAGCAAAGGTGGTTTCCAGAACAATGTGCTGGCGGCCGTCGATCTGGGTGATGTAGTTCTCTTCATTGACGGGTTTGATCACCGCATCCTTCAGTTCCAGCGGCTGAATTTCCGCGCCATCCAGATTGACCCGACTGTACAGACGCACCGTGAACAGGACCTGTTCCTGAACGTGGATCCGCTCCTTGTTCACCTCCGTCTCCACAAAAATGTCCCGGCCGCCGCTGTCTGGCTGCTGTTGCCGTTCCTGCACCGTCACGGTGATGGGTTCGCTCTGGCTGCCGCCGAATTCGAAGGCGGGGATATTGAGGGTGCCGGCCCGCTTGGGGGCCAGCATCAGGCGCCACTCGGTCCAGCCTTCCATGTCGCCGTTGACGATGCGCATCTGGTGACTGCGCTGATTGCTGAGGATGTCGAAGTCCCGGCGCAGCCCGTCGAAATCGGGGCCCCCGGTGAGGGTTCGCCCGGTCTGGCGCACGGTCAGTGTCAGGGTGTCGTTCAACCCGATGGTCTCGCGGTCGACGTTGGCGATCAGCTCCTGGGCCTGGGTGTGGCTGGCCAGTAGCAGGATCATCAGTAACGTGGTCTGTAATGTCGCCCTCAAGTGGGTCGCGAATGGCTTCATGAATGTCATCGTGTCCGGTGTCTGTCTCATGGTCATGTGGGTTGAGTATACTTGGGCTACCAGCGCTCTTCGGTTCCCTGTCCCTCGGTTTCGCCGCGCATCTGCTGTAAGCGTCGCTGTTGGCTCTGGTACTCGAACTTGCGGCGCAGCAGACCGCCGGGGTCATCGGGTACCTGACGGAGCCACTGCTCCATGGACTGGCGCTCTTCATCGCTGACATCGCCCTCTTGAAGGGTCGCGGCTGGGGTCTCTTCGTCACCCTCTTGGCCGTCCTCTTTCGGGTTTCCGGATTGTGGCTGTTCCCGCTCGGCCTGGTCGTCCTGTCCCTCCGGCGATGGGCTGTCCGTATCGGTTCTCTGTGGTTCGTCGTCGCCTGGTGAGCCGCTGGTGTCGGAATCCGATGGACTCTCTTCGCTGGCGTTCTGTTCGTTGTCGCCGGACGACTCGTTCTCCGAGGGTGATTGCTGCTCTCCGTCCTGTTCGCTTTGTGAATCCTGTTCGTTCTGCCCGGACTCCCCGGAGTCATTGTCGCTGTCTTGTGAGTCGTCGCCGTTCTGTTGCTGCTCCTGTTGTTCCTGTTGCTGTTTGAGCTGTTCAACCAGCGCCTTGTTGGCCCGGGCGTCTTCCAGGGTCGAATCTTTTTCCAGCGCCTGTTCGTAAGCGTCGATGGCACCGTCCAGATCACCGGCTTTGGCCAGGGCGTTGCCCCGGTTGTAGTGGGCGCGGGCACTGTCGCTCTGGGCGAAGGCTTCCGCCGCCGCCGCGTAATCCTCCGCCCGATACAGCGCGCTGCCGCGCCATTCCGGGTTCTGGAAGTGCTCGGCGGCCGCGGCCGGATCACTGTCTTCCAGAGCCTGGGCGCCCCGTTGATCCGGAGTCAGGAATGGGGCCTGCCAGTCCGCCGCCTGAGCCGGTTGGGGGAGCAGGCCGCACAGGGGCAGGGCGACTACCAGCACCAGCAGACCGCGCCGGAAACTGTACAGCACGATGGGTAACAACAGCAGCACCAGCCAGTGGCCCCGGTCGTACCAGGTGTCGAACTGTCGGTCCAGCTGACGTTCCTTGCCTTCGATCCAGTCGGGTTGTTCCAGCAGCCACTGCACGTCGTCGGCGCTGGCATCAATACGCTCGTAGCGCCCACCAGTGCGACCGGCCAAACGTTCCAGACGGTCCTGCTCGAGCCTGGCGACCACGATGTTGCCCTGGCGGTCCCGCTCAAAGCCACCCCGATCGTTGGGAATGGGGGCCCCATCCGGGGTGCCGACGCCGAGAATGGACAGCCGGAATGCGGTATCCCCGAGCTGCTCGAGAATGGTGTCGGTCGCCTTTTCGACAACGCCGTCCGTCAGCAGCAGGATCTGGCCCTCGCTGATACCCGCATCGGCAAACAGGGTTTTGGCCTGTTCGATGGCCTCCTCTGGGCGACTGCCGGGGAGGGGCATGACGTTGGGGTGCAGGGCGTTGAGCAGGCTGCGGATGGTGGCGGTGTCGTCGGTCAGCGGGGAGACCACATGGGCGTCCCCCGCATAGGCGATCAGGCCGGTAAAGCCTTCTTTGCGTTCGCGCAGGACATCGGCGATTTTCAGACGGGCGCGGACCAGACGCGAGGGCGCCAGGTCCTCGGCCAGCATGGAGGGCGACAGATCGAGCACGATGATCAGAGCGTTCTCGGTCTTGTGTACGGGCATGGGCCGTTTTTCCCAACTGGGCCCGGCCAGGGCCAGGCAGGCCAGTACCCAGGCCGCCAGTAGTCCCCACAGGTAGCCGCGGCGCTTTTGTTGGGTCGCCGGGTCCAGAAGGTGCTCGAGCAGGCCCGGAGCGATCAATTGGCGCCACTGGCGAGCCTGCTGGCGTTGTTGCCACAACAACAGAACCAGAGCGATCGCCGGAATCAGGGCCAGCAGCCAGAGCGGCCGCAGCCAGTGGAAGTTCTCAAGTGCTGTCTGAAGTGTATCCATCAGCGAGATCCTCCCGAGGTGCGTGCGGTCAGTCGGGGGCTCAGCCAGCGGCCGGCGGCCAGCAGAGCGCTGAGCACAAAGGCGAGGGCCAGGGGCCAGTGAAACAGGCTCCGGGTGGGACGGAAGGTTTCCTCGTCGTATTCAATGGGCTCCAGTTCATTCAGTGTCTGGTGCACCTGGTACAGCTCCTCCAGACTGCGCGCTCGGAAATAGCGTCCGCCCGTCTGGGCGGCTATTTCTCTCATGGTGTCTTCATCCAAATCCCGGGAGGGGTTCACCCGGCGCTGGCCAAAGATGGTCTGGGTGATCATTTCCTCCGCGCCAAAACCGATGGTGTAGATCTTGACGTTGTGTTGCTCGGCCAGATAGGCGGCCCGCTGTGGGGTCAGTTCTCCGGCGTTGTTGGCGCCGTCGGTGAGCAGAATCAGGACACGGCTGGCCTCGGGGCGGTCCCGCAGGCGTTTGACGGCCAGCCCGATGGCATCGCCGATGGCGGTTTTCTCACCGGCAAAACCGATCTGGGCTTCCTGTAACAGGGTATAGACGGTCTGCCGATCGTAGGTCAGTGGCGCTTGCAGGTAGGCTCGGGTACCGAACAGGATCAGACCGAGGCGGTCGGTCTGGCGCTCCTGGACAAAATCACCCACCACCCCTTTGACCGCCTGCAGACGATTGATGGCTTGCCCCTGGTACTGCATGTCCTCGATTTCCATACTGCCGGAAATGTCGACGGCCATCAGCAGATCCCGGCCGCTGCTGGGCAGGCTGACCGGCTCGCCGACCCACTGGGGGTGGCTGGCGGCGAGCAGGCTGGCGCTCCAGATCAGCCAGAGGCTGGCGGCCATCAACCAGCGCCGTTCGCCTTCACGGGACTCTTCGCCTCGCAGTCGCTTCAATCGACTGAAGAAAGGCACCCGCAGGGCCGCCTCGCGGCTGGGCTCTTCCGGAACCCAGCGCATCAGCAGTGGCAGCGGCAGTAACAGCAGCAGCCAGGGCCATTGCAGCTCAAGCATGGTGCACCTCCGCGAGCCATTGCTGAACGCGTCGCTCGGACAGGCGGTGGCGGCGAATCCATTGTGCGGCCAATTGATGCAGGGCCTCGACATCCACTTTCGGATCGGGTTGATAGGGGCCGTCGGCCAGGATGTGACCGGGCCCTTCGGTAAACGCCGGTTCCAGCCCGGCACCGGCGTCCAGAAAGCGCAGCCACTGGGGCCCCTTCAGTGCCGCCAATTCAGCTTCGCGCGCTTCGGGCAGGGCGCTCAGCGCGGTTCGGCGAAGCAGTTGGCTGACCTGCTGCACATAGTGTCGGCGGGTGGTCGGGCCCGGATCGCTCCGCTGGTAGTCCCGGTAGGCATGTTCGAGTAGCGCCATTGCCTGGCGACGGTAGCGCTGCCGGCGTTGACGGCGGTAACCCTGCCACAGCAGTGCTCCGAGCACGATCAGCAGCAGGGCAATCAACAGCCACCAGCCCCAGGCCAGGGGCCACCAGCCGATGGGCTCCGGCAGATGAATGTCGTTCAGTTGTGCCAGTGGGTCTTGCGGATTCATGGGTGCAGTCAATCAGCCTCGGGCGCGGTGACGGCGGGCGCCAAAACGCTCGCGCAGCAATGTGTGAATGTCGTCGTCGGTGGCGTAGGAGAGCAACGGTAACGCCAGACGCCGGCTGCTTTCGGTCAGCGCCTGCAACTGCGTCTCGAATTCCCGACGGTAGGCCTGGCGGAACGCCGGGTCCTGGGCGGGCAGTTGGAGGCGCTCCTCCCCGTCGCTCACCGTCAGGAAATGGTTGCTGCTCAGCTCCCGCTCCAGCGGATCGTATACGTGCATCAGGGTTACGTCGGTATGGCGTGCCAGCTCGAACAGTTGCTGCTCGCAGCGGGTGTCGAAGTCGTGGAAATCACTGATCACGAACACGGCACTGCCGGGCTTGGCGACGCGACGGACATCGGCCAACAGTGTCTCCAGAGAGGTAATGGCCTCGTCTGGCACCGGAGTTGCCAGCTCTCGGTTGTAGTCGTGCATCTGGTGGAGCAGTTCCAGCGCGGCGTGTTTGCTGCGCCGGGCCCGGACGTCCCGCTGGTTATGATCGCCAAATATCAGGCCACCAATCCGGTCACTCTGGTTCAGGGCGGCCCAGGCCAGGGTGCCGGCAATATGGGTGGCCAGCACCGATTTGAAACAGGTGCGGCTGCCAAAAAACATCGGTGAACGCTGATCCACGACGACAAATACCGGGCGTTCGCGCTCCTCGCGAAAGATCTTGGTGTGAGGCACCTGGGTCCGGGCGGTGACCCGCCAGTCGATGGTGCGGACATCATCTCCGGGCTGATAGAGCCGCACTTCCTCAAAGTCGATCCCCCGTCCACGCATTCGAGTGCGTACCCCGCCGGTCAGCAGACTGCGAGCCGGTTGCCGGGCGAACAGTTGCAGGTCCCGGGCGGCAAAGCGCAGGCGCAACAGATCTCCCAGGTCGCAGTAAGCGCCCTGAGGGGCCAACGCGGCGGCAGTGGGTCTGGCCTTTGTTCCTGCCATCAGGCCACCGGCACCACGTCGAGCAGTCGGTCGATCACCTGCTCACGGGAAATCCCCGTGGCCTCGGCCTCAAAGCTCAGAATCAGGCGGTGGCGGAGCACGTCGTGGGCAATCGCGCGCACATCGTCGGGGCTGACATAGTCCCGGCCTTCCAGCCAGGCATGGGCCCGGGCGCACCGGTCCAGGGCAATGGTGGCCCGGGGGCTGGCGCCGTATTCCAGCCAGTTGACCAGATCGGGGTCATAGTCGCCGGGGCGCCGGCTGGCATTGATCAGTTGGACGATATACTCCTCCACCGGCTCGGCCATGTGGATCGCCAGAACCGCTTGGCGACCTTCAAACAACAGGCTCTGGCTGATTTCGGCGGGGGGCGGAGTCTCCTGGTGAGCGGCCTCGGCCCGGGCGAGCTTCAGGATTTTCCGCTCGGCCTCAATATTCGGGTAGTCCACCAGGACCTGCATCAGAAAACGATCCAGTTGGGCTTCCGGTAGCGGGTAGGTCCCTTCCTGCTCAATGGGGTTCTGGGTTGCCATCACCATGAACAGGTCCGGCAGCGGGTAGGTGGTGCTGCCCACACTGACCTGTCGTTCAGCCATGGCTTCGAGCAGGGCGGACTGTACTTTGGCCGGCGCCCGGTTGATTTCGTCACTCAAGACCAGATTGTGAAAGATGGGCCCGGGTTGAAATTCAAAGCGACCCTGCTCAGGGCGGTAGATGTCGGTACCGGTCACATCCGATGGCAGCAGGTCGGGAGTGAACTGTATGCGCTGAAAGTTGCCTTCAATGGCATCGGACAGGGTTTTGATTGCCTTGGTCTTCGCCAGCCCGGGGGCGCCCTCCACCAGCAGGTGGCCGTCCGCCAACAGGGCGATCAGCATGCGTTGAACCAGATGTTCCTGGCCGACAATCTGCTGATTGAGCCAGTGATTGAGGGTGTGTAATGCGTCGTGTGCCTGCATGGGTCCCCACTTATTGTGATCGGATGTTGAGCCTGGATGAATGGGCGACCTGATCAAAAGCTGACCAAATCGCGGCAATTCCGCGGCGATGCGCTCGTAGACTTGTGTTAATGGCGTCAGTTCCCTGATTTTCAAGCAGTGACACTCGACAAGTGTACACCCTCGGACCAAACTGAAAACTGAGCGACACCGATAACGTCTGCGGGACGATGAACAGGAGGCAGTGTGGATATACGCTTGGTGAACGCCGGAGATAAGGATGAGCTGTTTGCGGACCTGGATGCCCTGGCGGGAGATTCCATTGAGGAAAGCCAATGGGCACTCTGGCTCACCTTCAGTCGGGCTTTTTTTGCACGTTTACCTCTGGAGGAATGGGTCGGTCGACCGATCAAGGATGTCTTCGGCGCGGTGCACAGCGCCTGGCGGTTGATGAATCAGTTCCGGCCCGGCAAGCCGTCCGTGCGCCTGTTCAATCCAACTCTGGAAGAGGATGGTTGGCTCTGTCCGCACAGTGTGTTGTTGGTTCAGCAGCGGGATATGCCCTTTCTCGTCGATTCCATTCGGATCGAGCTGAATCGGCGCAATATTGCGATTCACAGCATCAAGAGCACGGTGCTCGGTGTGATCAGAGACGAGCAGCAGCGGCCGGTTGGACTCTGGCCGGCTGAGGGCGATGAGACGTCGGATGATTCTGACAAAGGCGCCGTGGAAGCGCTGGTGTACATGGAGATCCGGCTGCACACCGATACGCGTCAACTGCGCCAGATCAGTCGGTCGCTGATGACGGTGATGGAGCAGGTGCGGCGGGTGGTGGATGATTTCAGTGCGCTGAAAGAGGCCGCGTCAAGCGCTGCAGAGCAGCTCAGTCGGGTTACCCAGGCACCATTGAATCATAAGGTGCCGGAGAATCAGGCGTTTCTGGACTGGCTCCTTCGGGATCATTTTACCTTCATGGCGTACACCGAATACGACCTGGTGACCGAAAACGGTGACACCTGGTTGGTGGAGCGCACGGACAAGCGTCTCGGCCTGTTCCGGGATGCCGATACCGCTGCGGATCGCAAACCGGTCAGTGACGAAAACCCGGGCACGCTGCAGTTTCACCTGTCTCCCAAGTTGATCGCCTTTTCCAAAGCACCACAGCGTTCCCGCGTGCACCGGCAGGCCTACTCTGATTATATCGTGATCAAACGGTTTGATGCCGACGGTCAGTTGTGTGGTGAAAGCCGATTACTGGGTCTGTATACCTCGGCGGTGTACACCCTGAGCCCCTATGAAATTCCGCTGATTCGGGAAAAAGTCAGTGAAGTATTCGAGCGCTCTGGACTGAGTCGCAGCGGTCACGATGGCAAAGCACTGCGCCAGATTCTTGAAACCTTTCCCCGGGACGAGTTGTTCCAGAGCAGTACCAGCCAGCTTTATGAAATTGCCACCGGTGTGGCCCGAATCAATGAGCGCTACCGGGTTCGCCTGTTTGTCCGTCCCGATGCGTTCGGTCGTTTTGTCAATTGTCTGGTCTACGTGCCACGGGATCTTTTCACCACCCGCATCCGGATCAAGATCCAGACGCTACTGGGCAAAGCGTTGGGCGCGGAGGAAGTGGAGTTTAACACCTACTTTTCCGAGTCGATTCTGGCCCGGGTGCATCTGGTCTTCCGCCTGGAAGACGATGGTCCGGCATCCAGCGTCAGCACGGTGCCGTTCGATGTCGATCAGCTCGAGCGGCAGATCATCGAAATCACCCGGTCCTGGGAGGACCAGTTGCTTGAGGCGCTGACGGAAGCAAAAGGAGAGGAACTGGCGGTCAAGCTTCTGGAACAGTACCAGGACGCATTTCCTTCCGCCTATCGCGAGCACTTTGATGCGCGGATCGCGGTTCAGGACCTCGATCATATCCTGAATCTCGACGGCGACGGTGATCTCGCCCTGAGCTTTTATCAACCGGCGGATCGTTCGGCGCAGGGGTTGAGGTTCAAGGTGTTCCGCCGACACGCCCCGATGGAATTGTCGGATGTGATTCCAGTTCTTGAACATCTGGGGCTTAGGGTCGTAGCGGAGCACCCCTACGACATCGTATCGAGTTCGGGTGATGAGGTTTATCTGCACAACTTTCATCTCACTTACGATGCCGAGGCCTCTCTGGATATTCCGGCCGTGCGCCACAAATTTCAGGATGCCTTTGCGGCAGTCTGGAATCAGCGCGCCGAGAGCGACGGTTTCAATCGCCTGGTGCTGAGTGCCGGGCTGACGTGGCGGGAAGTGACGGTGTTGCGGGCTCTGGCGGCCTATATGCACCAGACATTGTTCAATTTTACCGAGGGTTATATCGCCTCGGCACTGGTCAACCATGCCCGCATAACCCGGGATCTGATCAGCCTGTTCAAAGCGCAGTTTGACCCATCAGCCAGTGGTGATCGTACCGAGCGGCGAGGCACCATTCACGCGCGTATTCTGGATTCCCTGAATCAGGTGTCCAACCTTAATGAGGATCGCATCATTCGACGCTATCTGGCGATTCTCGATGGTACGGTGCGAACCAATTATTTTCAGCGAGATGGGGATGACCGCTTCAAAGAATATCTGGCCTTCAAATTGATGCCCCGCCGGATTCCCGATATTCCGGAGCCCCGCCCGCTGTATGAAATTTTTGTCTATTCCCCGCGTGTGGAGGGTGTGCACCTGCGCGCGGGTAAGGTTGCCCGCGGGGGGCTGCGTTGGTCGGATCGACTGCAGGATTATCGAACCGAAGTGCTGGGGTTGGTCAAAGCCCAGCAGGTCAAGAATGCGGTCATTGTGCCCAATGGCGCAAAAGGCGGTTTTGTCTGCAAGCGTCCGCCCGCTGGGGGTGACCGACAGGCGCTGCAAAAGGAGGCAATCACCTGCTATCAGACGTTCATCCGCGGGCTGCTTGATCTGACGGACAATCGGGTGGCGGGGGAGTTGGTGCCACCCAAAGAGGTGGTCAGACTGGATGAAGACGATCCCTATCTGGTGGTGGCCGCCGATAAAGGGACCGCGACCTTTTCCGATATTGCCAACGAAATTTCTGCGGAGTATGGCCACTGGCTGGGGGATGCTTTTGCGTCCGGAGGAAGCCAGGGGTATGACCACAAGGCGATGGGGATCACGGCACGTGGAGCCTGGGTGGCGGTGCAGCGGCATTTCAAGGAACAGGGCCTGGACATTCAACGCGAGGACTTTACCGTTGTCGGTATTGGCGATATGGGTGGCGATGTGTTCGGCAACGGTATGCTGCTGTCCGAACACATTCAGTTGGTGGCGGCGTTCAACCATCTGCATATTTTTATCGATCCGAATCCCGATGTGGCAAAGAGCTTTCAGGAGCGTCAGAGGTTGTTCAGTACGCCCGGCTCAAGCTGGGCCGATTATGACGCATCCCTGATCAGCGAGGGCGGGGGCGTTTTTTCCCGGGACGCCAAAGCGATTCCGCTTACCGACGCAATGAAGCAGCGCTTTGCGCTGGAAGACGATGAGCTGACCCCGAACGAGCTGATTCATCAATTGCTAAAAGCACCGGTGGATCTTTTGTGGAACGGTGGTATAGGGACCTACGTCAAAGCCAGTACCGAAAGTCATATGGAGGTGGGAGATAAGACCAATGACTCAGTCCGCGTTGACGGCAGTGAGCTGCGCTGCAAAGTGGTGGGCGAGGGCGGTAACCTTGGTATGACCCAGCGCGGCCGGATCGAGTTTGCGCTGCAGGGCGGTGCTTGTAATACCGATTTCATTGACAATGCGGCGGGCGTGGATTGTTCGGACCACGAGGTCAATATCAAAATACTGCTGAACGAGGTGCTGAGTAACGGTGACCTGACGCAAAAACAACGCAATCAGCGGTTGGAGACCATGACCGAGGAGGTGGCGGCACTGGTTCTGGATAACAATTATCGCCAGACCCAGGCCATCAGCCTTGCGAGTTCCGATGCGGTGCGTCGTAATGCTGAGTATCGGCGGGTCATGAGCGTGTGGCAATCCGAGGGGCGGCTGAATCGCCAGTTGGAGTTTTTGCCGGACGAGGAAACGCTCGCGGAACGTCAGGCTCAGGGGCAAGGTCTGACACGTCCGGAGTTGGCCGTGCTGATTTCCTATGCCAAGGTGATTTTGAAAAACGACCTGGCCGAAGCGGATCTTGCCAGTGATGAGTATATTGCCCGATTCGCGTTTCGTGCTTTTCCCGAGCCGCTGCAGAAAGACTACCCCGAGTGGATCAATCGCCATCGGCTGCGTCAGGAGCTGGTCGCGACCCAGGTGGCCAACGATCTGGTCAATACCATGGGGCTCAGTTTTGCTCAACGACTGTTGGACTCCACCGGTGTGGGCGCCGGAGATATGGCAAAGGCGTACGTGATTGCCCGGGATATTTATCAGTTGGATGATGTCTGGCAGACGCTGGAGTCGCTGGATTATCAGGTTGATGCCAGTGTGCAGATGGAGCTGATGAAAACCTTGATGCGACGAGTTCGGCGGGCGTCACGCTGGTTTTTACGCAACCGGCGCAGTCATCTTGATCCGGGCACGGAAATCCAACAGTTCATGCCCCTGGTGGAAGAGGTCATTCGCACCTTGCCGGGGCAACTGAGCGGTGCCGCCCTGGAGGATTGGCAGGCGCAGGTCGGCTATCTGACCCAGGCTGGCGTGCCTGAGGCGTTGGTGCCTCGCGTCGCGACACCCGGGCATCTGTATTCCGGCTTGAGCGTCGCCGAGGCTTCTCGTCACACCGAGTTGCCTCTGTTGTCTGTATTGGGTCTCTATTTGAGTATCAACGAGCAATTGCAGTTGCATGAGTTTGCCCGCCAGATTTCTGAGGCGGCCGTAGAAAGCTACTGGCAGGCGATGGCGCGGGAAACCTATCTGGATGATCTGGAATCGCAATTGCGCAGTCTGACGTTGGCATTGTGCGGATGGGTAAGCAACGAGTGTTCAGTGGAGCACACGGTCGCACACTGGGCGGAACAGTTCGCTCCGCAGCTGGATCGCTGGCGCTCCATGATGAATGAGGTGCAGAACAGCAGCGGTACCGATTACGCGATTTTTTCCGTGGCGCTGCGCGAGCTGCTCGATCTGGTGCAGATCACCCAGTACGGAGATTGGGAGTAATCTTTAGGCGTCAAAACTTTTGCCCACGAACTGTTAGGGTTCAACGAAGTTGTCAACATTTATTGACAAAAAGTCGGAAAAACACTTGCTTTCAGCCAGCCGATGTCTGCTAGAGTTGGAGCAGGTAACGAATTGATCGTTTTACGATTTCACGATGAGATGGACAGGAGCTCGATGACGATGGCCAAGACCCAGCAAACAGCCCCGATCAAACTCCGCCACGCGGCACTGTTTCAGCAAGCCTGTTACATCGGTGGCCAATGGTCGCAGGCGCAAAGCGGTGCAACGCTGGACGTGGACAACCCGGCAACGGGGGAGATCATCGGCCAGGTTCCCAACTGCAATGAGCAGGACACGGCACGTGCCATCGCGGAAGCCGAGAAGGGTTTTCAGGTGTGGCGTCACAAGACGGCCAATGAGCGCAATGAGGTATTGATGCGCTGGTATCAGTTGATGCTGGATCATACCGATGACCTCGGTGCCCTGATGACGCTTGAGCAGGGCAAACCCCTGGCCGAAGCCAAGGGCGAAGTGAATTACGCCGCATCGTTTATCAAATGGTTTGCCGAGGAGGCGCGCCGCGCTTATGGCGAAACCATTCCCGGCGCCAAACCCGGTCAGCATATTGTGGTGACCCGTCAGCCTGTGGGCGTGACCTGCTGTATCACCCCCTGGAATTTCCCGGCCGCCATGATCACCCGCAAAGCGGGCGCAGCGCTGGCAGCGGGTTGCTCAATGATCGTCAAACCCGCCGAGGCAACACCCTATACGGCGCTGGCGCTGGCGCAACTGGCCGAGGAGGCTGGAGTGCCCGCCGGTGTGCTGAACGTCATCACCGGCAAACCCCAACCAATCGGCGAGGCGCTGACCCGTAGCCCGGTGGTGCGCAAGCTCAGTTTTACCGGTTCTACCCGGGTGGGCAGTATTCTCATGTCCCAGTGCGCCGAACACATTCAGAAAGTGTCCCTCGAGCTGGGCGGCAATGCGCCGTTTATCGTGTTTGATGATGCCGATCTGGATAAAGCGGTCGAGGGGGCGATGGCCTCCAAGTTTCGCAACACCGGCCAGACCTGCGTGTGCGCGAACCGGTTTCTGGTGCAGCGCAGCGTGCACGATGCCTTCGTTGAAAAACTCACCGAGGCCATGAAGACACTCAAGGTCGGCGACGGTTTTGAAGAAGGGGTCAATCAATCCGCATTGATCAACCGCGCGGCGGTCGAAAAGGTCCAGCAGCATTATCAGGACGCCATGAGCAAAGGGGCCAAGCGGGTCTTCGGTCCGGCACCGGAGGGCGACAGGGGCAACTATGTGGAGCCACTGTTGCTCACCGGTATCAAACCGGAAATGCAGGTCTGTCACGAAGAAACCTTTGGCCCCCTGGCCGCGGTCATGGCGTTTGACTCTGAAGACGACGCCATTCGCCTGGCGAACGATACGCCCTATGGTCTGGCGGCGTACTTTTACAGCCAGAACATTCATCGCGTCTGGCGTGTCGCCGATGCGCTGGAGAGTGGCATTATCGGCGTCAACGAGGGCGCCGTGTCCAATGCCGCCGCACCTTTCGGTGGCATGAAAGCATCGGGACTGGGACGGGAAGGGTCCAGTCACGGTATGGCCGAATACGAGGAAATCAAATACCTCTGCATGGGTGGGGAGTAACGGCCATGGCCCAGCAACCGATCAAGCTGGCGTTGATGCCCGGAGACGGTATCGGTGTGGAAGTGGTCGCCGCGGCCGAACGGGTGCTGGACACCTTGCGCCAGCGGTATGACCTGCCTCTGAGCTGGGACACACTGCCCTGGCCGAGTACCGCCTGGCATCGTGAGCACGGCGAAATGATGCCGGCGGATGCGCTGGAGCGGCTCGGCGACTATCAGGCCCTGTTGTTGGGTGCGCTTGGCGATCCGGGGCCGACCAGCGATCCCAAGCGTTACCGGTTATCCGACGGTGTGTCTCTGGCGCCGTTGCTGACTTTCCGCAAAGGCCTGGATCTCTGGGCCTGTGAGCGCCCGGCGCGCCTGCTTCCGGGAGCGCCCCAGTACCTCGCCGATGAGCGGGCCAAAGATATCGACATGCTGGTCATTCGGGAAAACAGTGAGGGCGAATACGTCAATCAGGGTGGGCGACTGCGCGCCGGCACGCCGGATGAGACCGCCACCCAACTGGAAGTGTTTACCCGCAAGGCCACCGAACGACTGATCCGGCATGCCTTCAATCGGGCCAGGGAGCGACTGACGTTGCGAGAGCAGGACGGCGAGCTGCGCGAGTACCTGTGCGACCGCTCGGGCCTGAAGGGCGCCCAGGTGTGCCTGATTACAAAGCGCAATGCACAACCGCATTGGGGTGAAATGTATACCGAGGTCTTTGAACAGGTCGCGCGGGAGTATCCGGACATTGGCGTGCATCACGAACTGGTGGACGCCGCCTGCATGAAGTTTGTCCAGTGCCCCTGGCAGTTCGATGTCGTGGTGGCCAGCAACCTGCACGGCGACATTCTGACCGACCTGGCCGCCGTGTTGGCCGGTGGACTGGGTGTGGCGCCCTCGTGCAACATCAACCCCGATGACAAGTCCCGGCCGGCCCTGTTCGAGCCGACCCACGGCAGCGCGCCGGATATCGCGGGGCAGGGTATCGCGAACCCGAGCGCCATGCTGTTGACCACGGCGATGATGCTCGACTGGCTCGGTCTGGCGGATGCGGCGCAATCCTTGCGCTCGGCGGTTGCCGAAGATCTGCAGGCACAACATCGTCAATCACAAGAGCAGAACAGCGGTGCGCGCACCACCGATGAGATCACCCAATCCATTCTCGGGCATCTTTCATGAGAATGGATTGAATATCATCACCAATCGTAAATGAAAGCACCATCGAGAAAACAGGAGCACTATCCATGAGCCATCTGTCGCCACTCCTGAAACAGTCCAGTAACGTCTGCGTTGAACACGGCGAGGGCGCCTGGCTTTACGATACTGACGGTCAGGCTTATCTGGACTTTACCTCGGGTATTGGAGTCACCGGCACGGGCCACTGCCATCCCACGGTGGTCAAGGCGGCACAGGAGCAGGTGGGTAAAGTCATTCATGCCCAGTACACCACGGTGACCCATGAACCCATGCTCAAATTGACCGATCGCCTGGTGGAAAAAATGCCCAAGGGCATCGATTCGGTGGCGTTTGCCAACTCCGGTTCCGAGGCGGTCGAAATGGCCTTGCGGCTGGCTCGACACGCCACCGGCCGGGCGAACATCCTGACCTTTCACGGCGGTTTTCATGGTCGGACCATGGCCGCTGCCTCTATGACCACCTCCGGTACCAAAGTGCGCACCGGGTTTCACCCCATGATGGCCGGGGTGGTGACAGCCCCCTTTCCCCACGCCTATCGCTATGGTTGGGACGAACAGGCGGCGGTGGAGTTCTGCCTGCGCGAGCTGGATGAAATCCTGAAAACCCACAGTGCGCCCTCAGATACTGCGGCCATGATCATTGAGCCGGTGCAGGGTGAATATGGCTATTACCCGGCTCCGAAGGTCTTTCTGGAAGGCATCGCCCAGCGCTGTAAAGACCACAACATCCTGTTGATTGCCGATGAAATCCAGGCCGGCTACGGCCGCACCGGGCGCTTCTGGAGCCATGAACATGCCGATGTCCACCCAGACATTGTCATTACCGCCAAAGGCTTGGCCAGTGGTTTTCCGCTGTCGGCGATTGCCGCGTCCCAGTCGCTGATGAACCAAGGCTTGCCCGGTTCGCAGGGTGGGACCTACGGTGCCAATGCGGTGGCCTGTGCCGCTGCGTTGGCGACACTCGACGTGGTCGAGGGCGAGAAGCTGGTCGCCAATGCCGCCGAGCGAGGCGAACAGCTGTATGCTCGGTTGGAGGCGTATAAGAAAGAGTACGCCTGGATCGATGACCTGCGTGGTCGGGGGTTGATGCTGGGCATGGAGATCGCCCACAGCCCGGATCGACCCCGAGCGGACATTGCGGAAAAACTGGCAAAGGAGTCCGAGAAGCGTGGACTGCTTTTGCTGCGCTGCGGCACCGCCGGGCAGATCATCCGCTGGTTGCCGCCGCTGGTGGTTTCGGCGGAAGAAGTGGACGATGCGGCGGACCGTTTCGGCAAAGTGCTCGAAGCCGTTGCCTCTGAACTGTAACGACTGAATCGACTCAAAGGGATCCATCATGACCGAAGTAGCGGTACTCACGGCCGACGACGAACCGGATCTGCCAGGCCTGGATGGGCTGCCCGATTCGGTTCGGGTGACCCACGTGAGAGACGAGCAGGCCCTGACCGAGGCGCTGACCCGAGCCGACATTCTGGTGGTCACCGACTTCCGTTCAGGAATGATCGAGCGCTGTTGGCCTGAAAAGCCCAGCGTGCGTTGGGTGCATGCCACCAGCGCGGGGGTGGATGCGCTGATGTTCCCGGCGCTGCGCGACAGCGACATTCCCGTGACCAATGCCCGGGGCATTTTCAATCGAGGTATTGCCGAATATGTGCTGGGGGCCATTCTGTTGTTTGCCAAAGACACCATGGGGAACCTCAACTACCAGCGTCTGCATCGCTGGCAGCACCGGGAAACCCGGCTGATTGATCGCCAACGTGTACTGATAGTCGGCGCCGGTTCGATTGGCACCACGGTGGGGCAGTTGCTCAATGCGGCGGGGCTCGAGGTTGAAGGCACCGCCCGAACCGAGCGGACTATTGAAGGGTTTCGCAAGGTGCACGCCCAGGAAGACATGATGGCGGTGTTGCCCCATGTCGATTATGTGGTGATCACCGCGCCGTTAACACCGGATACCGAAGGCCTGTTCGACCGGGAAACCTTTCGGGCCATGAAGCCGTCGGCGCATCTGATCAACGTCGGGCGCGGGCCCATTGTGGCCTCTGAGGCGTTGCTTGCGGCGCTGGAACAGGGTGACATTGCCGGGGCGGCGCTGGATGTCTTCGAGGAAGAGCCCCTGCCCGAGAATCATCCCCTGTGGGATAAACCCAATGTGATGATTTCCGCCCACATGGCCGGTGACTTTATCGGCTGGCGCCGGGCGCTGGGCGAACAATTCACCGACAACTTCACCCGCTGGCAGGCGGGTGAAGCACTGAACAATCTGGTATCCAAAGGCTGACCGGGGAGGGCCGTTGATGAGCCAAACGATGTTGCGGATGACCGCGGTAGAACTTCTGGAGCAGTATCGGGACGGGTCCCTGTCACCGGTCGAGGTGGCCACGGCCATGCTCGATCAGATTGAGCGGGTGGATTCCGAAACCAACGGGTTTTGCCTGGTGGATCGCGACACCACCCTGGCGCTGGCGCGCGAGTCCGAACAGCGCTATCAACAGCATCAGCCCCAGGGTACGCTCGACGGTGTGCCGGTGGCGGTGAAGGATGTGTTTTTTACCCCCATGTGGCCCACCCGTAAGGGCTCTCTGGCGGTGGACCCCAAACATACGCTGGACAGGACGACCCCCTCCACCGCGGCACTGGCCCGCCACGGTTATGTGCCCATCGGCAAAACCACCACCTCGGAATTCGGCTGGAAAGCGGTGACCGACAATCCGGTCGATGGGGTAACCAATAACCCCTGGAACCCACAGAAAACCGCCGGTGGTGCCAGTGGCGGCAGCGCCGTGGCGGTGGCGTTGGGGATGGCACCACTGGCGCTGGGCACGGACTCCGGTGGTTCCATCCGTATTCCCGCGTCCTTCTGCGGCCTGGTGGGTTTCAAACCCTCCGCGGGCGAAGTACCCCACTGGCCCGCCAGTCCGTTCGGCTTGCTGACCCAGGCGGGCCCCATGACTTGGACGGTGCAGGATTGTGCCCTGATGATGAATGTGATCACCGAGCATGATCATCGCGACACCCGGGCCATTCCCCGTCGACATATTGATTATCTGGGGAACCTGGGGCGCAGTATCAAAGGGCTGCGCATCGCCTACAGTCCCAATCTGGGCTATGTCGACGTTGACCCGGAGGTTGAACGGGCGGTGGCGCAGTCGGTTGAACTGTTCCGGGAGCTGGGCGCCGAGGTGGTCCGGGTGGACCCGGGCTTCAGCGATCCTTTACCCGCCTTTGGCCATCTGTTCTACGGCGGCGCGGCCAATGCCATGCGCGAGCTGGGCACCAAAAAACGCGAGCGGATGGACCCTCAGTTGGTCAAGGTCGCGGAAAAGGCCGGCAGACTGACCATGATTGATTATATGGGCGCGGTGGATGAATCCATGCGCCTGCGTGAGCGCATGGCGAATTTCCACCAGAAGTACGATCTGCTGTTGACGCCCACCTTGCCCATTACCGCGTTCAAGACCGGACGGGAAGTCCCGGAGGACTGGCCCAATACCCGCTGGCCCACCTGGACGCCCTTTACCTATCCGTTCAACATGACCGGGCAGCCCGCCATTACCGTGCCCTGTGGTTTTGATTCGGGTGGTATGCCCATCGGCCTGCAACTGGTGGGGGCGCGCTATAATGACGCTTTGGTGTTGCAAACCGCCGATGCGTATCAGCAGGCCAACGATCTGACCGATCGTCGTCCGGCACTGATGTCTTGAAGGGGGAAGCGGTATGCCACTGAGCAATATGGATTTCGAGTTCTACGAATCCGAGGATCCCATCTGGAATCCGGCCTTGATGACCATTCCGATTCCGGGCATCCGGAAAATGGTCAACCTGGCGTCCACCATGGACGATGTGATTCATCTGTCCATCGGCCAACCGGACCTGCCGACGCCTCAGAATGTGATCAACGCGGGGGTGGAAGCGCTGCAGCGTGGCCAGACCGGCTACACCATGGATGCCGGCCTGCCCGAGTTGCTGGAGTCGCTCGCGATCTACTACGGCGAGCGGTACCAGCGGACCTTGAGCCCGGACAACATCATGATCACCACCGGCGCCACCGAGGCGCTTTACCTGGCGCTGACCGCCGTGTCCGCGCCGGGGCGGCATTTCATCGTGCCAGATCCGGCGTTCATGTTGTACTCCCCATTGATCCGGATGAACGGGGGGGAGGTCACCGAAATTCCCACCCGCGCGGAAAACAATCACCAACTGGATCCCCAGGAAGTCATCGACGCGATCGAGCCCCATACCTACGGTATTGTGCTCAATTCACCGAGTAATCCCACCGGTACGGTCTATCCGCGGGAAACCCTGGAGGCGATTGTTGAAGAAGCCGCTTATCGCGGTATCCAGATCATCAGTGATGAGGTGTACGACCATCTCATTTACGACGGAAAAACCTACCCATCGGTGTTGTCCTGCTGCAGCGATCTCGATCATGTAATGGTGGTCAGTAGTTTTTCCAAAACCTACAGCATGGCGGGTATGCGCATCGGTTGGCTGATTGGCAGTCAGGGGGCGATCAAAAAACTGCGTCGCTACCACATGTTCACCACCACCGTGGCCAATACCCCGTTCCAGTGGGCCGGGGTGGCGGCACTGCACGGCGGCAATGATTTCATCAATCACATGCTCAAGGAATACACCGCGCGCCGGGATCGTCTGGTGGAGCTGGTGGAGCAGACGCCGCACATGACCGGCTATGTCCCGGAAGGGGCGTTTTACCTGTTTCCGTCATTGCCGGAGGGCGCCAACGGTACCAATATCGCGTTGCGTCTGCTCAAGGAAACCGGGGTGTGCACCATCCCCGGGGAAACCTTTGGCAGTAGCTGCAGCAATTCCCTGCGGCTGAGCTATTCCACCTCCATGGACAATATCGAGAAAGCGTTCGAGCGCATCATTCCCTGGATGGAACAGCAGGACTTCGACTGACGAGGCATCCGCTTATCGCACCAGGCGGGCGCGGAACTGTCGGCCTTTCAGTTTGCCTTTGTTGATCATCTCCAGGGCGATCGTGGCTTCCGAGCGTTTGACCGCGACGTAGGCTCGCAGGTCCTGCAGGTGTATTTTGCCCACCTGTTGACCGTCCAGTCCGCCGGGTGCGGTGAGCGCACCGAGAATATCGCCCCGGCGTACTTTCTGTTTTTTCCCGCCGT
This sequence comes from Marinimicrobium sp. UBA4509, assembly GCF_002388575.1. NCBI lineage: Bacteria > Pseudomonadati > Pseudomonadota > Gammaproteobacteria > Cellvibrionales > Cellvibrionaceae > Marinimicrobium > Marinimicrobium sp. UBA4509. The sequence continues at coordinate 38,876 of NZ_DGMV01000047.1, read as the reverse complement.
CGATCTGCAAGGTGGCCATCGGCGCCCGATAGGGCGGCTGTGTGAGAATGCCCTTGTCCGGTAGCGGCTCGATGGTGAGTGAGTCCCCCAGGCGGGCCAATTTGAAACGTTCTTTTTCATCAAACAGGGTAATGGCCTTCCCCTGGCGGCCGGCACGGCCGGTGCGCCCCACCCGATGCGTGTGCACCGCGCTGTCCCGGGCGATTTCATGGTTGATCACCAGGTCCACGGCGTCGATATCCAGCCCTCGGGCGGCGACGTCTGTGGCCACCAGGATCGAACAGCTGTTGTTGTCAAACAGCACCATGGTCTGATCCCGCTCTCTCTGATCCAGATCACCGTGCAGCGCCTGGGTGTTGAGACCATTCTGGTTCAGGTGTTGGGTCAGGGCTTTGACGCCCTGTTTGGTATTGCAGAATACCAGGGCGGCGTTCGGTCGTTCCGCCAACAGCAGCAGACGCACCGCTTCGGGGCGGGACAGCCCGTCAATCGGCGAAAAAAGCTCTTCAATGCTGCGCTCATCGTGACGCTCCTCAACGGTAATGCGAACCGGTTGATTCATGATCCGCTGTGCGATGGATTCAATTTCCGGAGGAAAAGTGGCGCTGAACAGCAGTGTCTGTCGGTCCGAGGGGATGTGTTCGACAATCCGGTCCAGCACGGGTTGAAACCCCATATCCAGCATCCGGTCCGCTTCATCAAGCACCAGGGTATCCACGGTGCTCAGATTCAGCGTGCCTTTGCGAAGATGGTCCTCGATCCGCCCGGGTGTGCCCACAACGATGTGCGCACCGTGCTCCAGAGAGCCGATCTGCGGTCCGATCGGCACACCGCCGCAAAGCGTCAACACTTTGATATTGGTCAGGGTTCGCGCCAGGGTGCGCACTTCCTCGGCCACCTGGTCGGCCAGCTCCCGGGTCGGGCACAGCACCAGTGACTGAATGCGAAAGCGTTGCGCCTGAAGCTTGTGCAACAGGCCCAGCCCGAAGGCGGCGGTTTTACCAGAACCGGTACGTGCCTGAACGATCACATCCCGGCCGGCCAGCACCTCGGGTAGGCTCTGGGCCTGAACCGGCGTCATCTGGTGGTACGCCAGGGAATCCAGGTTGCGAAGCAGAGCAGGATCGAGGGGCAGGGTCGCAAAGTCGGTAGGGGTCAAAAGTCACTCTCTCAAAAAATGGATTGAATCGGATAAGTGTCCGGTGTTGTTCCGGCATTCAGAGCGGGACGGCGTCAATCGGTGATGGCTTGTTGTCGCTGCGACTCCAACGTCACAATGGACGGCAGCAGATAGGGCTTGTCGTTGGCATAGAAAGAACGGTCAATATTGGTATTGTTCAGATAAAACACCCGTCTTGTTTCGAGGTTCAGCAGGCTGAGCGTATCACTGAAATAGTGATAAAACAGCGCGTCCCACTGACCGGTTTCGTGCGCTTTTTTCAGACCGAAGTTCAATCGCTCGGCCAGTTCCGGTTGCTTTCGGGATACAAAAAAGTACATCGGCAGGTAAGTGTATATGGCAATCTCATCCACCATCGCCAGGTCGGGCATGTCGGGCTGGTAGACCTCCAGTTCGGGCTTGATTTCGTACACCCCGCGCATGAGTAACTGGAAGCGATCTCCCAGCAGCATCGGAAACAGTGTCTCGTAAGGCCCGCCGTACACGACCTCAAAGCCGTTATCCTCGAGGATTTTAGCGGTAGACCAGCCCGCGCCCTGTCCGATTTTCAGGGTTTTGAGCGCTGCCAGACCTTCAATGGCATTGACCCGCTCCAGATTCTGACGGTGGCTGAAAAACAGGCGGTAACTGGCCAAGCCCTTCATGATAGGAAACGGAATCTGTTCGGCATTGTTCAGCCATTCCGGCATGGGCATGGAGATGGCGACCGACAAACGCTCATTTTTCTGTAGTTCAAGTAACTGACGGCGGATAACGGTTTGGGACGGCTGCTGCACGATTTTATAGGGGCCATAGCGCTGTTCGGACAGCGCCAGGGCGAGGGTCAGCAAATCAATGGCATAGTCCAGGTGCAGCCCCGCCCGCTCCATATAGGGGATGTCGACCACCACTTCCGCCGCCTCCGTTGACCGGGCGGCGAAGGTGGCCTGGCAGAGTGCCAATAGAAGCAGTAGGGCTGTCAGTCGCATCGGGCGGATCAGAGCCTGTCGTTGAGTCTGTCCACCCATGATAATCGAATGTTGCGGTGACGTCTGCTCCGGAGGCGCCAACCACACCCTGGGCGCCTCCAGACAAGCGGGTTCAGGGGGTGCCGATGCCCGCGTATCGAACCCCCGACAGGAGAGCCATCTCCCGATGCCAGGTGGCCAGGTCTTCCTGGTTGAGGTCCCGCAGCGCGTTGTGACCGCAGGCCCTGGCCATGACGCTCATCAACTGCACCGATGCGTCAAAGAAAGTACTCAGACGCTCGGCGGATTGATCGACATTGAGTCGCTTGCGCAGATCCTCGCGCTGTGTGGCGATACCGGCGGGGCAATTGTTGGTATTGCAGATTCGCGCTCCCACACAGCCGACCGCCTGAATGGCGCTGTTGGACAGTGCGATACCGTCGGCGCCCAGTGCCAGCGCCTTCACAAAGTCCATGGGAACCCGGAGTCCACCGGTGATGATGAGGGTCACCCGGCCACTGGCTTTCTGCTCATCCAGATAGCGCCGGGCCCGCGCCAGGGCGGGAATGGTGGGCACGCTGATGTGATCGCGGAACATCTCGGGGGCCGCACCCGTGCCGCCGCCCCGACCGTCCAGAATGATGTAATCCGCACTGGCATCCAGCGCGAATTGAATGTCCCGCTCGATATGGTTGGCGCTCAATTTGAAACCGACCGGGACGCCACCCGATATCTCCCGCACCCGGTCAGCGAAGCGCTTGAAATCCTTGACGCTGGACAGGTCCTTGAACGTGGGTGGAGAGGTGGCGGGTTCGCCAGCGGTTATCTGGCGAACTTGAGCGATCTTTTCGGTGTTTTTGTTACCCGGTAAATGACCACCAGTGCCGGTCTTGGCGCCCTGACCCCCTTTGAAGTGGAACGCCTGGATATCGCTCAACAGCTTCTCCTTGTAGCCAAACTTGGCGCTGGCGAGCTCGTAAAAATAACGACTGTTTTCGGCTTTTTCTTCCGGGAGCATGCCGCCTTCGCCGGAGCAGATGCCGGTGCCGGCCCGCTCGGCACCTTTGGCCAAGGCCACTTTAGCTTCCTCCGATAAGGCGCCAAAGCTCATATCGGAGACCAATAGGGGAATCTTCAGACTGAGTGGTTTTTTCGCCTCGGGCCCGACCACCAGTTCCGTATCAATGGAGACATCCTCCATCAGGGGCTTTGTCGCCATCTGGGCGACCATGATCTGGAGGTCATCCCAGTGGGGCAGTTCGTTGCGCGGGACGCCCATGGCCGATACCGGCCCGTGGCTGCCGAGATTTTTCAGTCCTTCCCGTGCGAGCAGGTGAATGAATTCGACTGTGGGCTCCTCCGGTGTCGCTTTGGCGGTTGGAGCACCACTCTGCTCGTCCTTTTCCCAGGCAGGCCCCTCTTTCCCCACCTGATCATCACTGAACTGCTTGTGAGTACCGTCGCAGAAGGGGGCATCGTCGGTGTGCTTGCATTGACAGAGAAAGGCATCGCCGTCTTTTTCGGCCTTGAACATCTTGGGGGTAAAGCCGGTTCCGGAGTGGGAGCCATCGCAGAAGGGTTGATCCTTGGAGCGCCCGCAGCGGCAGAAAGCGTACTCTTCGCCTTTTTTGAGTGTCACTTTGGCGGGTTTGTTGTCGGCGATCACGGGCTGGCTCATGGTGGCTCCTTGTTATGTGGGTACAGGTATTACCGATGGGTTGCGCTCTGGGTACGCCTATCCTTGAATAATAGATGTGTTTTCCGCAGAACCCAAACGCTTGACGCTTCAGGGTGCCGGGCCTAGGCTTTAGGCGCTATGGCTTAACGGCGGCAGGCCTATCTGAATTTATGAAACCATCCTCTTTCCTGAGGTTAGACCGGGTGCGTTTTCTCGTCCAGCGAATTCGAGAGCGCCTTTGGGTGAAACCCCTGGCGCTTTGCGTGCTTTCTGTCGGCGGTGTATTCCTGGCCAAGCTCGCAGAAGGCGCCCCATTTGCCGACATTCTCCCTGTCGTCAGTCTCGACTCGGTGGAAGCGCTGCTCTCGGTGATGGCATCCAGCATGCTGGTGATAGCGACCTTCGCCGTGGGCTCCATGGTCGCGGCCTACGCCTCCGCGAGCACGGCCGCCACGCCTCGATCCATTCCCCTGGTGATTGCCGATGATGTCACCCAGAGCGCGCTGTCGGCCTTTATTGGCGCTTTCATCTTCAGTCTGGTGGCGCTGATCGCGGTCACAAATGGCTACTTTCAGGGGGCCGGCCTGTTCACCATCTTTGCCCTGACCGTATGGGTCTTTGGCATTGTCATCATTACCTTTGTCCGCTGGGTCGATCGCATTGCCCGGCTGGGGCGGGTGGTCAACACCATTGAACGGGTTGAAGAGTCGACGGCTGAGGCGCTGTCTCCCGGCGTCAACGATCCGGGGACCGCGATCGATGTGATTGGCACCCTGGTGCGTCTGTTCACCCTCTGGCGCCGGCCCCTGGAGCAGGGCGAGCTAGCCGCGACACGGTACGATCGGGTATGGGTCCCCGAGCTGTCAGTGGATGATCTGTTTGATGATGTTTTTACCGCGATTGCCCGGGATGGTGCCGGGATTGCCGAAGTGGCGATTCGACTTCAGAAGGCGCTGTGTGCTCTTGCGGCTCTGGAGGATCAGACCATGGTCTGCGCCGCAACCCGGCACTCCCGACTGGCACTGGCGCGTTCAGATCGCGCCATGGACCTGGCCGAGGACCGGGCGTCGGTACGCGCCGTCGCGCTGTCCAAAACTGTCGATACCTGACGACCCTTCGGTTGAAAATGGCGATGCGTCGTGCTTTGAATTGGTGCGTGAATTCGTTATTGTGCCTATGGTTCCGCAGTTCTTGATGATTAATAACTATTATGCGGATAGGGCGAGAAAAAATGCGACTTCAGGTTATAAAAACGGTGTGGAAAGGGGTGCTCCTGGCAGTGGTACTGAGCGGTGCTTCCTGGGCCGACAGCAATACCGCTGAGGGTGAGGCACTGGTGATTCGATACCCGGTGCTGGGCGAAGAATACGGCCAGACTTGGCCCAACTACTTTCTGGAGCTACTGACCCTGGCGCTGGATAAGGCGGGGGAGGAGTATGTTCTGGATCCCGTCACGCTATCAAACTTTCGTGAGAGTCGCAGTGTTATGTCTGTGGCGAAAGGCATGTACGACATCCACTGGATGAATACCAACAAGACCCGAGAGACTGTGTTGCGCCCCATTCGGGTGCCGCTGTTCAAAGGGTTGATCGGCTGGCGATTGCTGATGGTTCGTTCGGGCGACGAGGACCAGTTTGCCAACATGACTGACCTGGCACCGCTGCGAGACCTGAAAACCGTCCAGGGGCATGACTGGCCAGATAGCGCCATTCTGGAACATAACGGTCTGCCCGTGATCCGCACGCCCCACTGGGAGGGGATGTTCAAGATGCTGTACGCCGGTCGGGTCGACTACTTTCCCCGCTCGGTGGTGGAAGTCTGGAAAGAGCAGCGGGTGTTCTCCGAGCTGGAGCTGGCAGTGGATGAACATGTGGTTCTGGTCTATCCATCGGCGTATTACTTTTTTGTACGCCGGAACAACGAGCGCCTGGCCGAGGCGATCGAGCGCGGTCTGTTGGCCGCCATTGACGATGGTTCATTTGATCGGGTGCTTATGGCACACTTCGGAGAGAGTCTGAAGCGGGCCCGTCTCAATGAGCGTACCCTCATTCGCCTGGACAACCCGTTGATGACGCCCGACACCCCACTGGACCGCCCGGAGCTGTGGTATCGCCCTTGAACGCCGTAATCGTCAATCTCTATATTTCCCCGGATGAATATCAGCGCTGGTACCAGGGGAGCGCTCAGAGCGTGCTTGCCCAGACCGTCGATGGCCGCAGTGTACGCTTCCCGGCGCCGATACTGCGGCAGTTTGTTACCCGCGAGGGAATCCGGGGCCGATTCCGGATTCATTTCGATGCCGACAATCGCTTCAAGAAAATCGAAAAAATCGACTAGAAACCCGAAATCCAGTATCCTTTGACGCTGTTTCACCTCGCTGCAAAGAGCCCCTGCATGTATTCGCTGATTCGCAACGCCCTGTTCAAACTGGACCCTGAAACCGCTCACCACATCAGCCTGGACTGGCTGGGGGCGGCAGAGCGTCTGAAGCTGCTGCCGTTGTTCAAACCCAAAGCGGCGTACAACCCGGTCGAAGTCATGGGGCTGCGCTTTGCCAACCCTCTGGGCCTGGCCGCCGGACTCGACAAAAACGGTGATTATTTCAATGCGCTGGGCGCGCTCGGTTTCGGCTTTGTCGAAATCGGCACGGTCACCCCCAAGCCCCAGCCGGGAAACCCTAAGCCGCGACTGTTTCGCCTGCCGGAGCAAGAGGCGATCATCAACCGGATGGGGTTCAACAATTTGGGTGTGGATCACCTGGTGGAGCAGGTCAAGCGTCGTCGTTATTCCGGTATCCTGGGAATCAATATCGGCAAGAACGCCACCACGCCTCTGGAAAATGCCGTTGATGACTATCTCTTCTGTCTCAATCGGGTGTACGAACACGCCGAGTACATCACGTTCAATATTTCCTCTCCGAATACCCCGGGGCTGCGTGATCTTCAGTTTGGTGACAGCCTGGCCCGTATGCTTGAGCGTCTGAAAGTGGAGCAACAGAAACACTATCAGGCCATTGGGCGCTATGTCCCCCTGGTCGTGAAAATCGCGCCGGACATGGATGATGTGGCCATCGAGCAGGTCGCCAAGGTCTTGCTGGAGCAGGGTATGGACGGGGTGATCGCCACCAATACCACCATTGGCCGGGAAGGGGTCGAGGGGTTGGCGCACAGTGAAGAGACCGGTGGCCTCAGTGGTCTGCCGGTTCGCGATAAAAGCACGCATGTCATTGCGTCCTTGCACAGTCACCTGAAGGACCGGTTGCCGATTATTGGCGTGGGCGGTATCAGCGATGGCGCCAGTGCCGTCGAAAAAATGGCCGCGGGTGCCCGGTTGGTTCAGGTGTACACCGGATTCATCTATCAGGGGCCTCGACTCATTGCCGATGTCACTCGGGCCCTGGCCGAGAAACGCGATTAACCGATAACGATTCTAAAGCGAGTGGAGTATGGAATTTAAAACCGTAACCCTGCCCAACAACAAAAGCATTGCGTTGGTGGCACATGACAACAAAAAGCAGGATCTGGTGGCCTGGTGCAGCAAGCACCGGGAGACCCTGAAGAGCCATACGCTCTACGCCACGGGAACCACCGGAACGGTGATCGCCAATGCGACACAACTGCCGATCAACAAACTGATCAGCGGTCCACTGGGCGGTGACCAGCAAGTGGGTTCGTTGATCACTGAAGGCAAAGTGGATTTTCTGATTTTTTTCTGGGATCCGTTCGAGCCGATGCCCCACGACCCGGATGTAAAAGCGCTATTGCGTATCGCCGCGGTGTGGAACATTCCCGTGGCCTGCAACCAGATATCGGCCGATTTCATGGTGGCCTCGCCGCTGTTCAACAACGAAGTGGATCGCTCCATTCCGGACTACGAAGCGTATATGGCAAAACGGGCACAATAAAAGTGCCCGTGGATTACCGTCTGATGAATGACAGATAGTCGCTCAGGTGGCCACTTTCCCCAGGATTTTATCCAGCCTCCGGGTGCTCAGCACCCGCTTCAGATAGCCCATCAGGTAGGTCGGAAAGGTGACGTAGTAGCGCGGCTTGGGTCGGTTACTTTCCAGTGCGTGTTTCAGGCGTTTGTAGACCGCATCCGGCCCCAGAGTGAATCGCTGAGTGGGCCCCTTTTTGCTCAGACGCTCAATGGCATTTTCGTACTTTTCCCGATGCCGGCTGTTCTGCATGTCGATATTGCTTTTCAGCGCCGCCAGTGCGTTTTTACGGAAATCACTCAATATCGGGCCGGGCTCTATCAGGCTGACATGGACACCGGTTCCTTCGAGTTCCAGGCGCAAGGTGTCGGTCAATCCCTCCAGGGCAAACTTGCTGGCATTGTAAGCCCCCCGAAAAGGCATGGCGGCGAAGCCCAGCACGGAACTGTTCTGAATGATGCGCCCTTCACCGGCGGCAATCATGGCGGGGAGCAGGGCATTGGTCAGCTCCGCCCAACCAAAAAAGTTGGTTTCAAACTGCCGGCGCAGGGTGTCCCGGTTGAGATCTTCGACTGCACCGGGCTGACCATAGGCGCCATTGTTGAACAGGGCGTACAGCCTCCCGTCACACAATTGCAGGGTTTCCTCGACGGCCCGGTGGATGCTGCCGGAGTCCGCAACATCCAGTTGAATGCAGGTCAGGCCCTCGGCCTGCAGGCGGGAGACATCGGGCAGTTTTCGACAGCTGGCAATGACGCGGTAGCCGTCTTGTTGCAGTGCTTTGGCGCAGTGGTAACCAATGCCGGTGGAGGCGCCGGTTACCAGAACGGTTTTGGTGTCGGACATGCGGAATGATCTCGCCGTTTGTTGAACCATTAGAACGGCATGCAGTGTACTGGATTTTTCCGGCCCCGGTCACCTCGACGGAATCGCCTTGCTGTCGCAGCCATCGAACAGGGTTTGCCAGTGAGCCACGTGGTCACGCAGGCTGTTCTGGAAGGCGAGGTGTTGCGTGGTCACTTGATCAAAAAATGGCTCAATGGCAGGCCTCAGTTCGGCGGACTGTTGGTCCAGCAGCGCTTCATAGTGCGTCATGACGTTGTTGGCTCGACGATTGACTGCCGCCAGCCAGGGCTGAACCTCACCCACAAATACCTTCACCATGACGTTGCGGGCGTATTCGAGCTCTCGCTTCGGCAGGCCCGCCGGGCAGAGCATTTTCTGCTGATGGGCTCGTTCCAGCATCCGGTTGGCCGCTTGGGTATAGCGCTCGCCAAGCACCAGGCTCTGCAGCAGTTTGCCGCCCAGAGCGTATTGCTCCAGCGCCTTGTATTGCGATTCGAGCTCCGGACGTTCCGGCCACTGTTGCTGTTCCAGGCGCTCTGGCAATCGCGATAGAAAGGCGAGGGCGGTCAGCGCTTCCTGGAAAGTGGCCTCCCGGCCGGGTTCCAGTGGCGTGGTGGATGGGCTCCAGAAAGCCCGCAGCTCCGGTGCCGCCGCACTGGCATTCCAGTAGCGAGCCGGCCACTGCTGTTGCTTGCGCCGCTCGAGGTCTTCGGCCAGCGCCACCAGTTCTGCGTCGTCCAGTGTCCGGATGCAATGGCGCAGTCGCTGGAGAATACGACCGTCCATGTGCAGGTGCTGGGAGGGGACCATCACCCGCCCGAGAATACTGTTGCGTTCGCCCAGTACCTCGGCCAGGCCGCACTGACGAAACCCCCAGAAATCCAATAGATTGATGGACAGGGGCTCCAGCTCGACCTGCAGTTCCCGCGGTGGCGGCATACGGGGTGCGGGCTCAGCGGCTATGGCGGGAATATCTACGGATAACACCCTGGATAATCGAGTCAGGTAGTCGTCCAGCATCGCCTCGGCCGGCGGCGTTGGCTGGCAGGCGGATAGCAGGGCAGTCGTTAGCAGGCAGGTAATAACACGCATACCGCTATTGTACGCTCCCGAAACCGATACGGACGAGCCACGGGTGCGGTGGGCTCAGGACATTGGCGGCGAAATACCGTCAGGGTCCCTGACCGCTCTCAGCGCAGCGCTTTCCGAAACAGACTGACCGCCATCTGGTAGCACTGCAATGCCAACTCCGGATCGTAGCGATCGCCCTCATCGCGCATGAACGCGTGCTGGCCGTTGACTTCCAGCCAGCTGAAGGTACAGCCCGCGTCCCTGAGAGCGCGATTGATCTCCGCCCTAGGTTGATCCGGAACGTGTGGGTCCTGACGGCCCCAGATCATCAGCAGCTCCCCCTGGATCTCGCCGGCCCGGGCGAGGGTCTGGTCTTCGTCGGGTGCCGGTAGGGTATTTGAATGCAGGTCGGTGGCGTACAGACAGCAGGCCGCCTTGATCGCCGGATTCAACGCGGCGCGAAAGGCCAGGTGCCCACCCAGGCAGACTCCCATGCTGCCCACTGCGCCTGAGTAGTATTGCTGCTTCTCCAGAAACGCGACCATAGCCCCGGTGTCGCTATCGTGATCCTTCAGCGGCTTGGCGAACTTGTCGTTGTTGCCTTTTTCCTTGCCGGCGTCGTCGTAGCCCAGCACGGTGCCAATCGGATTCAGCTCGTGGGCCACCTCGGGTACCAGGACGACGAAGCCGTGCCCGGCCACGATCGCCGCTGAACGGGCGATGGGGGCGGTCTGCTGAAAAATTTCCGAGTAGAAAATGATGGCCGGATAGCGACCTTCGGCCGCGGGGCGGTACACGTAGGTGCGCATGGTGCCGGTGGGAGTGTCGAGATCGACATGGTCGTTTTGTATCAGCATGGTCGGGTCCGTCAATAGCGGGTGGTCGGGAAATACCACAGTATAACCAAAGAGCCTAAGCCGGGGGCTTGACCGGCCGGCGAGCGACTGAGATTATTTGGGGGTCATTTGATATGACATATTATAAATAATTACGTGAGAGTAAAAACAATGAATCAACCAAAATGGCTGTACGTGCTGCTGTTGAGCAGTGCGCTGGCCGCCTGTGGCGGCTCTTCATCCCCGGAAAACGGTTCCTCCTCCAGCAGTTCATCCTCAAGCAATCCGGCCTCCTCCAGCAGCGCGAGCGCCTCGTCAGAGCCGGCGTCGACGGTATTTGTCTGCCCGGAGAGCGGGTTGTACTTCTGTGACGACTTCTCCGATGGCACGGCCGATCAGTGGGTTCTGCAGTCGTCCCCGGATAACCCGGAGGGTGAACCCAACGGTACCTTCGATGTGGTGGAGGATGGCGACAACCACGTGTTGCGCTTCACCGCCGCCAGTCAGGGCGGCGAGTTGGCCTTTATCGACGTGAGCGCTCTTGAAATCCCGTCGGAAGACTACTACGTGGAAGCGCGGATACGCCCCCGCGAAAACAGCACCACCGGAAACAAGTTCCTGTACCTGATGGCACGCTATCACAGTGAAGGTAACTGGTATGCCGCGGGTCTGAATGTGCAGAACAACACCGACAGTACCAAGGTGGAGATCGCCAAGTCGGTGGACGGCACGATCGATCGTCCGGTCCAGGTGGGCCGGGAAATCGTCCAGGGCCCCAGAGATACGCTGGAGGGCGGGCAGTGGTACACGGTCCGTTTTGAGTTGATCGGCGATACCCTGACGGTCTACTTCAATGGTGAGAATGTCGGCTCCCATACCGATACCGACTACACCGGTATTGGCGATATAGGGCTGTTTACCGCCAACAAGTCGTTTGAGATTGATGATGTGGTCATCGGTGATCCGGCCAACAAGCCGGTGCAGTTGACCATTGATCCGGCCAGTAGTGAATGGATTGCCGAGGCGCAGACCGATGATTATGTGATCGACGTAACGGCGGTGCAGAGCAATGGGGATCCGGATACGTTCAGCGTCGAGTCCTCGAATACGGCGGTGGTCGGTGTCGACGTGCAGGGCAATCAGGTGCACTTGAGCCCCTTGGCCGAGGGCGAGGCGACCATCACCTTTACCAGCGGCTCTGATGCGACTCTGATCCGAACCATTGAAGCCACAATCACTCCGGCGTTCGTCCAGCCAACCGCGGTTTACGATCTGGCTGAACGAGTTGTTCCCGCCGTTGGTGCAACCGATATTCTGCGCGATACCCGGATCAAACTGACCTTTGACGATGTTCCCACGCTCGGTGCGGCGGGCTCGGCCCGTATTTACCGCGCCAGTGATGACGCTGTGATCGACAATATCAGTGTATTGGGCGAGCAGGACAGCCTGCCATCGGCCGATCGTGCGCGCACCCTCAACACGGAGCAGATCTGGGTCGAGGGCAACAGCGTGGTGATCGCGCCCCATTACGGAGTTCTGGAGCCCGGCGAAACCTATTATGTCGCCATTGCCGATGGGGTGATTAACGGCACCCTCAATGGGGCTGAATTTGAAGGTCTCGGTAAAGACGCCGCCTGGACGTTTAGCACCACGGCGGATGCCCCTTCCGGTAATGAGCTGACGGTGGCCGAAACCGGCGAGGCGGATTTCCGCACGGTGCAGGGCGCACTGTCTTATGCCATGTTGGAGTTGGGCAAAGACGATGCGGTGACCATCAATGTGATGAACGGCACTTACCGTGAACCGCTGTACCTGCGCAACAAGAACAACCTCACCCTGCGCGGCGAGAGCCGGGAGAATACCCGCATCGAGTACCGCAACAACGAGCAGCTCAATGGTGGCACCAGTGGTCGCCCATTGTTCCTGGTCGAGTCTGCGGACCTGTTGGTTCTTGAGCACCTCACGATCGAGAATACCACCCTTGTCGGGGAGGGTGGTCAGGCCGAAACCATTTACTTCAATAGCCCCCATCGCCTGGTGGCCAAAGACGCTGCCTTTCTGAGCGAGCAGGACACCCTGTTGCTTAAAGGTTACAGCTGGTTCTATGAGTCCCTGGTTGCTGGCAACGTGGATTACATTTGGGGTTATGTGGAGGCGGCGCTGTTTGAAAACAGTGAGATTCGCACGGTGGGTCGCTCCGATGGCGGTAGCGGTGGCTATATCCTTCAGGCCCGCACACCGGACAGCGTCAAAGGCTTTGTGTTCCTGAACAGCGAGCTGACCCGCGGTGAAGGACCGACCGGTGCCAATGTGGCTGACAATACGTTTGCCCTCGCGCGCAGCGGCGGCAGTCAGGACTATTTCGACAATGTGGTATTCGTCAATACCCGGATGGATGACCACATCCGTTCAAGTGCCTGGCACACCGACCCGACTCCCAACCCGGAAACCGCCACTGCCACTAACGGCTGGCGCGAATACAACAGCATGGATATCAATGGCGACCCGCTGGATACCAGCGGTTGGGTGAGCTATTCACTGAGCCAGCAGGAGTACGAAACCGAGTTCTCTTCAAGGGAGCAAATTTTCTCTACCTATAACGGTGGCGAAGGCTGGAACCCTCAGCCGTAAACAGGGTCGGCTGACAACGACGGCGTTATGCCACTCATTGGCAAGTTTGTGCGACGCCACAAAAATGAAAAAGCCCGCTGACTCACGCCAGCGGGCTTTTTTGTGGGCGATGAGGGTAGGGCGGTTTACACCGCCACTTCCTCAATCTGCACCGACGCGATGCGCTTACCTTCGTCCGCCGACTTCTGGTATTCCTCAATTTCGTTGAAGTTGAGGTAGCGGTAGATATCGCTGGCCATGCTGTTCAGGCCTTTGGTGTACTCCAGGTACTCCGACGGGGTGGGCAGCTTGCCGGTGATGGCGGCTACCGCGGCCAACTCGGCCGAGGCCAGGTAGACGTTGGCACCCTGACCCAGACGGTTCGGGAAGTTACGGGTGGAGGTGGATACCACCGTGGAGTTCGGAGCCACTCGCGCCTGGTTACCCATGCACAGAGAGCAGCCGGGCATTTCGGTGCGGGCGCCTTTGCTGCCAAAGATGTTGAAGTAGCCTTCTTCCATCAGCTGGTGCTCGTCCATTTTGGTGGGCGGTGCAATCCAGAGACGGGTGGCCAGCTCCTCTTTGGTGGCTTCCAGCAGTTTGCCGGCGGCACGGAAGTGACCGATGTTGGTCATGCACGAACCGATGAACACTTCATCGATCTTGGTTTCCTGCACGTCGGACAGTTTCTTCACATCGTCCGGATCGTTCGGGCAGGCCAGCAGCGGCTCGGTGATTTCCGCCAGATCGATTTCGATCACTTCGGTGTATTCTGCGTCCGCATCGGCTTCCATCAGCTCCGGGTTGTCCAGCCACTCTTCCATCTTGCGCGCACGACGCTCCAGGGTACGCACGTCGCCGTAGCCCTGTTCGATCATCCAGCGCAGCATGGTGATGTTGGACTTCAGGTACTCGATGATCGGCTCTTTGCCCAGCTTGATGGTACAGCCGGCGGCGGAACGCTCGGCCGAGGCATCGGAGATTTCGAAGGCCTGTTCGACTTTCAGGTCCGGCAGACCTTCCACTTCCAGAATGCGGCCGGAGAAGATGTTTTTCTTACCTTTCTTCTCGACGGTCAGCAGACCCTTCTGGATGGCGTAGTAGGGGATGGCATTGACCAGGTCACGCAGGGTGATACCCGGCTGCATGTCGCCCTTGAAGCGCACCAGAACCGATTCCGGCATATCCAGCGGCATTACGCCGGTAGCCGCGGCAAAGGCCACCAGGCCAGAACCGGCCGGGAAGGAGATGCCCAGGGGGAAACGGGTGTGGGAGTCACCGCCGGTGCCCACGGTATCGGGCAGCAGCATACGGTTCAGCCAGCTGTGAATGATGCCGTCCGCCGGGCGCAGGGACACACCGCCACGGGTCATGATGAAGTCGGGCAGGGTGTGCTGGGTGTCGATGTCCACCGGCTTGGGGTAGGCGGCGGTGTGGCAGAAGGACTGCATGGTCAGGTCGGCGGAGAAGCCGAGGCAGGCCAGGTCTTTCAGCTCATCGCGGGTCATGGGGCCGGTGGTGTCCTGGGAGCCGACGGTGGTCATGTAGGGCTCGCAGTAGGTACCGGGGCGCACACCTTCCATGCCACAGGCCTTGCCGACCATCTTCTGGGCCAAGGTGTAACCCTTGCCGGTGTCCTTGGGCTGCTCGGGCTTGCGGAACAGGTCGGAAGGGGCCAGGCCCAGGGATTCGCGGGCCTTACCGGTCAGACCACGACCGATGATCAGCGGAATCCGGCCGCCGGCCTGGACTTCGTCCAGCAGTACTTCGGACTTCAGACCAAATTCGCAAATCAGCTCGCCGGTCTCGCCATTGAGAATCTTGCCTTCATAGGGACGCACTTCGATGACGTCGCCCATGTTCAGGTCGTCCACCGGCGCTTCGAATACCAGCGCGCCGGCGTCTTCCATGGTGTTGTAGAAAATCGGCGCCACTTTACTGCCGATACAGACGCCACCGGTGCGCTTGTTGGGCACACCCGGGATGTCTTCACCGATGTACCAGAGCACGGAGTTGGTGGCGGATTTACGCGAGGAGCCGGTGCCGACCACATCCCCCACCATGGCCAGCGGGTAGCCTTTCTTCTTTAGCTCGTCGATCTGCTTGATCGGGCCGATGGTGCCGGGTTCGTCCGGGGTCAGGCCTTCGCGCTCGTTTTTGTACATCGCCAGGGCGTGCAGCGGGATATCCGGGCGGGACCAGGCGTCCTGGGCTGGGGACAGGTCGTCAGTGTTGGTTTCACCGGTGACCTTGAATACGGTCAGCTTGATGCTCTCGGGGACTTTCTGGCGCTTGGTGAACCACTCGGCATCGGCCCAGGATTGCAGAACGCCTTTGGCAAATTCGTTGCCGGCTTTGGCTTTTTCTTCCACGTCGTGGAAAGCGTCGAACATCAGCAGGGTGTGCTTGAGTTCGTCGGCGGCCAGGGGAGCCAGAGCCGTGTTGTCCAGCAGCTCGACCAGGGTTTCGATGTTGTAACCGCCGTGCATGTTGCCCAGCAGTTTGACGGCGTGTTCTTTGGAGATCAGAGGGGTTTCGGCTTCGCCTTTCACGATGGCGCTCAGGAAAGCGGCTTTGACGTAAGCGGCTTCATCCACACCGGCGGGGACGCGATGGCTGATCAGCTCGACCAGGGTCTCTTCTTCGCCAGCGGGTGGGTTTTTGAGCAGTTCGACCAGTTCGGCAACTTGTTCTGCGTTCAGCGGTTTGGGGGGTACGCCTTCCGCGGCGCGTTCCGCGACGTGAGTACGATAGGCTTCAAGCACGATTGAGTTCCTCTGATTTTGTGGGGTTACTCTCTCAACAGGATCTCTGCCTTGAGAGACTATCCATGACCGTCATGGATGCGAGTGGACCCAGGGTCCGGCGCCGCGCCCCGGGAGGCGGTTGATGGCACGGCTCAACGGCGGCGGATTATACAGCAACCCCCCTTAACTGTGTAGGGCGCCCGGATCGGCTCCCGCCCGCTCCTGCCCGCTGGGTTGGTCTGACGTGAGTAATCCAACCGAGAACGATTGGTGATCGAACTTGGTGCTCTGGATAAAGCGCTCCGCCGGGGCATACCCTTGTGAGACACGCCGTGAACCCGTCCATGGGGGCTCATCACCCGCCATCCAGGCGGGTG
>NZ_DGMV01000047.1:22188-22522 GCF_002388575.1 Marinimicrobium sp. UBA4509 | reverse complement strand
GGGTGACGGTCTCACAAGGGTATGCCCCGCCTCCGCAGTGCCAGCGTAACGTTTCGGGAAATAGCACCTTAGGTCCAAATGAGGAGCTGAAGGCTAGAAAGGAGAAGGCTCCTGATTAACCCGATGCTTTTTTGCGCTACCAGCGCCTCGGGGCACTTCCCACATCCAAGTGAGCGACCATGGGACTCGACGCGCGGAGCCCCTCCGCTTACGGTCTTGAAAGGGCTTTCCCTTCCCGGCCCTCAGTGCCACGATTAAAAGTATGGTGGCTAGTTCCCTGAGCTTTACGCCTCCTCTGCGGAGGCTGGGTCTACCCTTGTGAGACCGTCACCCG
>NZ_DGMV01000047.1:727-21994 GCF_002388575.1 Marinimicrobium sp. UBA4509 | reverse complement strand
GGACGGCGGGTGATGAGCCCCCACGGATGGGTTCACGGCGTGTCTCACAAGGGTAGACCCAGTCGGAGCGTTACATTCGAAGCGCCTGTATTAAAGCAACTGGTTCCTGACCTGTGTGAGCGGTATAATGCTCGCATCTTGATGAAGTGATTTGACCTTATATAAATCAATAGCTTACAGGTAAAACCTAAAGCTATAAATAACTTAAAATCGGCACAAGGACATCCTCCATGAACACCACCCGACACACCCTGGCGCCTCTGGGTGCCGCACTGACCGCGCTGATTCTCTGGGGCTGTGAACCCGCTGAAGAACCGCAGCCGTCACCCGAAGCCTCCGGTAATGCCGCGGCCAGTGGGGTCGAGTACAGCGACCCGGACAACCCCGGTACCGCACCCACGCCAGACAGCCAGTGGCAGTGCCCGCAAGACGCCGGTCAGGCACCCTCGGGGACTCTGACCGCCGAGCGGATTCCGGGCTCCGCCACCACCCGGGAAGAAGCGGGTCTGTATGAAGGGCCGGTGTGGATTGGTGGGTCCCTGTACTTCTCCGATTTCACCTTTCAGGAAGGCTTCCCCTCGCGAGTGCAGCGCCTGACCGAAGAGGGCACCCTGGAAACCGCGCTGGAAGACAGCGGCAGCAATGGTCTGGCCGTGGATGCCGAAGGCTTTCTGATGGCCGCCACCCACGACGCCAAGGCCATCTCACGCTACGAGCTCTCTACCGGTGACCGGGAGATTGTCTGGGATGAGTATGCCGACAGCCCGTTCAACTCCCCCAACGATCTGACCCTGACCCGCGATGGCGTGATCTATTTTACCGATCCGGACTTTCAGCGCTCGGCGGCGCCGGGTGGACAACCAAAGACCCGGGTCTATCGTATTGATTCCGACGGTGTGTCCCTGGTGGACGATACCCTGAGCAATCCCAATGGTGTCTCCCTGTCCCCGGATGAGCAGACCCTCTACGTCGCCGGCGGCGGTGAGCAGGGCGTGCTCAGGGCCTATTCGTTGGATGAAGACGGGCAGGTAACCGGGCAGCGGGATCTGGCCGATGTGACTGTGCCCGACGGTATGGCGATTGACTGCCTGGGTAACATCTATGTCACCGAACACACCAGGCAGCGAGTGCGGGTGTTCTCCCCCGAGGGTGAATCCCTGGCGGAGATCCGTGTCGATGCGAATATCACGAATGCCGCCTTTGGCGGCCCCGAGCGTCAGACGCTGTACCTGACTGGTGCGGGTACGCTCTGGCAGATTGAACTGGATGTAGCGGGATATCCTTATTGATATGGCAGTATTCAAGCGGGTCAAAACCCCCTGTGTTGGTGTCTGTTCAACGGGCATCGGGGATAGCGTGTGCCGGGGCTGCAAGCGATTTGCCCATGAGGTGATCGACTGGAATGCCTACGATCAGGAGCAGCGCTACATTATCGTCAAACGCCTGGAGGCCTTTCTGACCCAGGTGGTGTCGGCGCGCTTCGAGATTCTGGACGAAGCCGTTTTGCACGAGCAGATCCGGCACCAGCAGGTGCGGTTCAACGAAGATCGGGACCCGCACTGCTGGATCTTCGATCTGCTCAAGGCCGGGGCCAGCCAGATCCGGGAACCGGCGCACTACGGTCTGCGGGTGCGCCCCGAATGGCGGGCGTATTCTCTATCCGAGCTGCGCGATCAGATCGATCACGACTATTACGAGCTTTCCTGCGCGCACTACGAGCGCTATATTGCCCCGGGTTTGGCCGCGGATGCGATGCAAAAAGCAGCGCAAAACACTTGAACTTTGTGATGTAAATGACTGATATAAAACCTATTCTTGATTTTCTTCAGTGCGAAACGCCGGATGCCTGGGTTCGCTGGGCGCTGGCCAATGAGCCGCTGCTGCTGCTCGATCATGCCAACTGCGAAAAGAAGGCCGCGTCCACTGCGCTGACGCTGATGTACCGCTATGTGGGCGACTTCGAGATGATGCATAAGATGTCCCGCCTGGCCCGGGAAGAGCTGCGTCACTACGAGCAGGTGATGAGCCTGATGCAAAAGCGCGACATCGCTTACGGGCAGATTTCCCCCAGCCGCTATGCCTCCGAGCTGCGCAAGCCGATCCGTACCCACGAGCCGGGGCGCTACGTGGATACCCTGATTGTGGGCGGGATCATCGAAGCCCGCTCCTGTGAGCGCTTCGCCAAATTGGCCCCGCACCTGGATGAAGAGCTGCAGGGGTTTTATCTGTCGCTGCTCAAGTCCGAGGCCCGGCACTTTCAGGACTACCTCAAGCTGGCCCGCAAGGCCGCCGGCGGGGAGTCCATCGAGGCTCGGGTGGAAGAGTTTCTGGCACTGGAGCGCTCGTTGATCGAATCGCCGGATGACACCTTCCGCTTTCACAGCGGCGTGCCCCAGGCCGCCTGAGGCACGCTATGCCCAAGCAACCGGTCACCGGCGACCGCGACTTTGACGATCTCGCCCAGCGTTTCGCCCGCAATGTCTACGGCGGGCTCAAGGGGCGTATCCGGCTCAGCGTGCTGCGCCGCGACTTTGGTCAACACTGGCCGTTTCCGCCTTTTGTGCCCGATACCGGTCGGCCGCCCCTGCGCATTCTGGATGCCGGAGGCGGGCAGGGCCAGTTTTCCCTGCCCCTGGCTCGGGCCGGGCATGCCATTACCCTGTGCGACCTGTCCGAGCAGATGCTGCTTGGTGCCCGGGCGGAAGCGGAGCAGTTGGGGGTCAGCGGGCAGGTGACTCTGGTGCAAAGCGCCATCCAGTCTCTGGGCGACGCCTTGCCAGAAGAGACTGAGCCCTTTGATCTGGTGATCTGCCACGCGGTACTTGAGTGGGTGCTGGATCCGGAAGCCCTGATCGATCACCTGATTCGCTGGCTCAAGCCCGGCGGTCACCTCTCCCTGTGCTACTACAACCTGCACGGCGCGGTGTACAAAAACCTGCTACGGGCCAACTTCAAGAAGGTGGAGCGGGGGGATTACGGCGGGTTTCGGGGCAGTCTGTCCCCCATCAATCCGCTCTATCCGGAGACGGTGGATCAGTGGCTGGCGGCGAGGCCGTTGGAGCGGCTGGCCACCAGTGGCATCCGGGTGTTTCACGACTACATTCTGGACAAGTCACTGCGCGAGCAGGCGCCGGACAAGGTGCTGGAGCAGGAGCTGCGACTCTCGCAGTTGGAACCCTACCGCTCGCTCGGACGGTATGTGCATGTGTTACTCAAGCGCCTGACCTGATATCCATCAGCTCAGGCGTTTGAGTAACAGCTCTTTGGCCTCGTTGACCTTGGCCGCCAGATAGTCATTGCCGCCCCGGTCCGGGTGCAGCTTCTGCATCAGTTTGCGGTGGGCACCGATGATGTCCTCCCGAGTGAGTGCCTGCTCGTCGCCTTTCAGGCCCAGCGTGTCCATGGCTTCGCGTACATCCATGGGGCCGCTCGGCGGGCTGGCGGGGCCGGCCTGCTGCTGGCGCTGCTTCCACAGCGGGAAAAACTGCAGGCCCAGGGCAATGGCGGTTTTTGCCAGGGGGAGCAGGGCGCCCAGCACGGCAAACAGCCAGTGGGCCCGCCCGGTGGCGACCATCAGAATCAGTCCCAGCCCGCCGCCCCACAGACCGAGGCGCCAGTAAAGGCGCTTGCGCTCGGCCGGCGGCAGGCGCCGAATATGGGCCATGGCCGCCCATAGGCCGATGATGACAATCAGGGCGATAAGCAATCGAAGCATAGTGAACTCGTCCGGTCGCTCAAGCGCGACGTATTCAGTGG
This sequence comes from Marinimicrobium sp. UBA4509, assembly GCF_002388575.1. NCBI lineage: Bacteria > Pseudomonadati > Pseudomonadota > Gammaproteobacteria > Cellvibrionales > Cellvibrionaceae > Marinimicrobium > Marinimicrobium sp. UBA4509. The sequence goes on along the minus strand of NZ_DGMV01000047.1, from coordinate 18,238 downwards.
CGGCTATTATAGAGAGGGTGAGCGGCGGGTGATAGTGTTAGCGCGGCGGACCTTAGCGGCCCGGATGCGCTATAATCGCCGCCCTTTGAAGCCGAACCAACGAGGTGCTTTTGATGCCACAATTCCGCCTGCCCGCCGAGTGGGAACCCCAGGACGCCGTGCTGCTGACCTGGCCCCATGGGGACAGCGATTGGGCGCCGCTGCTCGATGAGGTGATCCCGCTGTATGAGGGGCTGGTGACCGTGATTGCGGACTATGCGGACCTGATCATAGCCGTGCCGGAGCAGGCGCTGGACGCCATACAGAGCCGCCTGGAGGCGATGAATGTGCCCATGGACAGCGTTCACCTGCGCCCGGCGCCGAGCAACGATACCTGGGCCCGGGACCACGGCCCGCTCACCGTGCTCGAGGGCGAGCGTCCGGTCCTGTTGGACTTTCAGTTTAACGGCTGGGGCGGCAAGTTTGCCCACGATCTGGACAACGGCATTACCGAGCGCCTGCATCGCGACGGCGCCTTTCCCGAGGTGGCGCTGGAGCGCCAGGATTGGGTGCTGGAGGGCGGTTCGATTGAGGTCGATGGGCGCGGCACGCTGCTCACCACCGAAGCCTGCCTGTTGAATGAGAACCGCAACCCGGGGTTGAGTCGGGAGGCCATTGAAATGCGCCTGAAGGAGGCGTTCGGGGTACGCAAGGTCAATTGGCTCAAGCACGGCCATCTCGAAGGGGATGACACCGATAGCCACATCGATACCCTGGCGCGGTTGTGCCCGAACAATGTCATCGCCTATGTGCAGTGCGATGACCCGGAGGACTCGCACTACGCCGAACTCAAGGCGATGGAAGCCGAACTGGCGCTGATGACCGATGCCGATGGCGAGCCCTACCAACTGGTACCACTGCCCTGGCCGGGAGCGGTACACAGCGACGACGGCCGACGCCTGCCGGCCACCTACGCCAACTTTCTGATCATCAATGGCGCCGTTATGGTGCCGCAGTACGACTGCCCCAGTGATGAACAGGCCCTGGAGCAGGTGATGCAGGCTTTTCCCGGTTATCACATCTTCGGCATTCCCTGCTCGGTACTGATCGAGCAGGGGGGCAGCCTGCACTGTATTACCATGCAATTACCCGAGGGAGTTCTCTATGACCCAGCTTAACGTCGGGCTGATTCAGCACGCCTGCAGTGCCGACCTCGAATCCAACCTGCAGGCTTCCATTGACGGCATCCGCCGCGCGGCGGAGCAGGGCGCCCAGTTGGTGGTGCTGCAGGAATTGCACCGGGGCCTGTATTTCTGTCAGCAGGAGGACGTGGACGAGTTTGATCTGGCAGAGCCCATTCCCGGCCCCAGTACCGATCGTCTGGGCGCCCTGGCCCGCGAGCTGAACCTGGTGATTGTCGCCTCGCTGTTCGAGCGTCGGGCGCCGGGGCTGTATCACAACACAGCGGTGGTTCTGGAGCGCGATGGCACCATCGCCGGCACCTACCGCAAAATGCACATTCCGGACGATCCGGGTTTTTACGAGAAGTTCTATTTCACCCCGGGCGATCTGGGCTTTCAGCCCATTCAGACCTCAGTGGGCAAGCTCGGAGTTCTGGTGTGCTGGGACCAGTGGTTCCCGGAAGCGGCTCGCCTGATGGCCATGGCGGGCGCGGAACTGCTCATTTATCCCACCGCCATCGGCTGGAGTCGGGAAGATGACCCCGAGGAGCAGGAGCGTCAGCGCCAGGCCTGGATCACCATTCAGCGCGCCCATGCGGTAGCCAACGGTGTGCCCGTGGTCAGCGTCAACCGCATGGGTCACGAAACCGATCCCGGCGGTGGCTCCGGCATCGACTTCTGGGGTAGCAGCTTTGTCGCCGGCCCCCAGGGGGAGTTTCTCTACCAGGGCAGCACGGATCAGGTGGAGCACACCGTGGTCTCCCTGGATATGGAGCGCAGCGAGAACGTGCGGCGCATCTGGCCCTACCTGAGAGATCGGCGGGTAGACCATTACGGGGACCTGCTCAAACTCTACCGGGATTGAGTTCGGCGTAACGGCAAACGGCATTGCACTACTTCGGTGCGGTGCCTCAAGATGATCTTTGACAATGCAATTCGGAGCGAACCATGGCATTACCGAAAATCGGCAATCTGGCCCCGGCCTTCACCCTGAACAATCAGAATGGTGAAGCGGTCAGCCTGAAAGACTTCAAGGGTAAACAGAACGTCGTGTTGTACTTCTATCCCAAGGCCTCCACCCCGGGCTGCACCGTCCAGGCCTGTGGCATGCGCGATTCGCTCGCGGAACTGGCGCAGTACGATACGGTCGTATTGGGAGTGAGTCCGGACAAGGAGCCGGCACTGCAGAAGTTTATTGCCAAGCAGGGATTGACCTTTGATCTGCTGTCCGACCCGGAGCACCAGATTGCCGAAAAATATGGCGTCTGGGGGTTGAAGCAGTTTGCCGGTAAAGAGTACATGGGGCTGATCCGCACCACCTTCATCATTGATAAAGACGGGCGTCTGCGGGCCATCCCTGAAAAGTTCACCACCAAAAACCACGATCAGGTCATTCTGACCTGGGTTCGGGAGCATTTTGGAAGTAAATGACGCACTGGTTGGGCCAAATCGGACTCGAGGGTGACTTTTACGGTATAAGATCAGGTTTTTAATAAAAATGTGATCTTAGTCCCGCTGAATGTCGGGTTTTTTGACTCCGTTAGCGACAATTGCGCTTTGATTGGCCTATACTAGAACTGTCTTGAGGTTGAGGGCCCAGCCCTCGAGGTACAGGGTTGTCCGTCAAACCTCGGGACCGATCAGGGCTCAGGCATCGGCCTGTCCGCTGGTCGACAATAACGATCGCGCGAGCTCGGTTACTGGCGGCTTCGGTTGGCAGTCGCTCCGCGACCACCCAGCGTCATTAATTTTCAATGCCCAGAGTTTTTGGCAGAAGGAGAGGCCTGTATGATTCAGTTACAGCGTATCGACGATCGAATCAGTGAAAGTGCGGCACGCCCGTTCGCCACGCCCGGTGTCCGGTCTTATCATGAATATCTGGAGTTAGCGCGTATTCCCCCGGCAGAAGGGGTGGCCGCCAAGGTTCTGGATGTTCTGCACCGTCGCGTCGGTCAGGATCCCTTAGCAATTGATTACATTGCCGAGGATCTGGACCTGTCAAAACGGACTTTGCAGCGTCGTTTGCAGCAGCAGGGCGAAAACTTTGCCCAACTGCGGGACAGTCTACGTTTCCACTATGCGATCAAGTTTCTTATTGATCAGCATATGAGCGTTGATGCGGTATCCAAAGCATTGGACTTTTCGGACCGCACCAGTTTTACCAACGCTTTCAAGCGGTGGACCGGACTTTCTCCGAGTGTCTTCCGCAAGCTGTTTCGCGATTACGCCTGACCACAGATTTGGCGATCGCCTCAGCCGTCCCCAGCGGCTGAGGCTTCTTGATTTTCACCGACCAACTCCCTCCATGTAATTGCCTGCCCCGCACAAACAGGGTAGAGTTAGCCCTTTTTCCGACCTAGAAGAATGAGGCTTGTTTCATGGATTTCTTTATTCCCGCCGCAATGGCTCAAGATGCTGCGCAACCCCAGGGTAACCCGATGGTCACTCTGCTGATGTTTGTGGGCCTGTTTGTGTTCATGTACCTGTTTATCATCCGCCCGCAGCGCAAGCGTCAAAAAGAGCATCAGAACCTGGTGTCCGCGTTGAGCAAAGGTGATGAAGTGGTCATGACCAGCGGCCTGCTGGGCAAAATCCTCAAGGTTGACGACAACTACATCGTTCTGGAAACCGGCGAAAACATTGAGCAGAAGTTCCAGAAGGTTGCGGTTCACGCCGTTCTGCCCAAAGGCACCATCAAGTCCATCTAATCCATGACTGACTCCTCCGCCATCCGTTCACTGGAAAGCTTTTTGAAGACCCTCAGTGATCTGGTGTGGGGGGAGTTCATGCTGGTGCTGATTCTGGGCACCGGCCTTTTCCTGATGGTGCGTCTCGGCGCCATGCCCCTGAGACGCATCGGCACCGCTTTCCGGCAACTCTTCCAGGGCCGCCAGGCTCAGGGCGAAGGGGACATCAGCGGCTTTAACGCGCTCATGACGGCGCTGTCCGCGACCATCGGCACGGGCAACATCGTGGGGGTCGCCACGGCCATCGGCATTGGCGGCCCGGGTGCGTTGTTCTGGATGTGGTGCAGCGCCCTGGTGGGGATGGCGACCAAGTACGCCGAAGCCGTGTGTGCGGTCCAGTTCCGGGAAACCGATCATCAGGGGCGCCACGTCGGTGGCCCCATGTATTACATCAAGAACGGTCTGGGCAAACGCTGGATGTGGCTCGGCGCTCTGTTCGCTTTTTTTGGCATGCTCGCGGGGTTTGGTATCGGCAACACGGTACAGGCCAATTCCGTTGCCGATGCACTGTCCGAGAGTTTCAACATCAGCCCCTGGATTACCAGTGTCCTGCTTATGGCGCTGGTGGGGGCCGTTCTGATCGGTGGTATCAAGCGTCTGGCCAGTGTCGCCGGGAAACTGGTGCCGTTCATGGCCATCGTCTACCTTCTGTCGGGGCTGGTGATTCTGGCGCTCCACTTGCCGGTGCTGCCGGCGGCGGTCCTGTTGGTGGTTGACTCCGCTTTCACCGGGACCGCGGCGACCGGCGGTTTTGCCGGCGCCACCGTGATGATGGCGATTCAGTTTGGGGTTGCCCGAGGGGTGTTCTCTAACGAGGCGGGCCTGGGTAGCGCGCCTATTGCCCACGCGGCGGCGCAGACTAACAGCCCGGTACGCCAGGGGCTGATAGCGATGCTCGGCACCTTTATCGACACACTGGTGGTGTGCACCGTGACGGGCCTGGTGTTGATCGTCACGGGGGCCTGGCAGACAGGGGCCGAGGGTGCGGCCATGTCCCAAGAGGCTTTCGCATCGGTGATTCCCCAGGGGCAACATTTGATCGCACTGAGCGTCTCCCTGTTTGCGTTCACGACCCTGTTGGGCTGGAGCTACTACGGTGAACGCTGTGCCCAGTACTTGATGGGTGAGCGTGTGGTTAAGCCGTTTCGGGTGCTGTGGGTGCTGGCGATTCCGGTCGGCGCCAATATGAGCCTGGGTGTGGTCTGGATTCTTGCGGATATTCTCAATGGCCTGATGGCCATTCCTAATCTGATTGCGTTACTGGCGCTATCCAGTGTTGTGGTAGGTCTGACCCGAGAGTACTTCGCGCGCAAAAACACCGAGCCCCTCGGTCTGTAAACTTCGTTCAGGCTACAGACAATTGTCGGGGCGGGGCAGCCCGGCGATTTTACTGGCAATCTTGGCCGGACTGGGCGGAAACAGTTTCATCAGGTAAATGCTGCGCCCTTTTTCCGTGCCGAGTTTTTGCCCCACCCGCTTGACCAGCGGGCGCATGGCGGGGGATAGTTCGAACTCGCGGTAGAATTCACGCAGCAGTTCAATCACTTCCCAGTGCTCTGCTGTCAGAGTAATGTTTTCGCGACTGGCCAGCGCCTCGGCGACCGCCGGGCTCCAGTCCCCCAAGTCTTTCAGATAGCCTTCCTTGTCTGTGCTCAACGTCTTACCGTCCACTGTCAGTGACATGTCAGTACCAGCTCTGGATTGTGTTGTGCGCGACGGATAGCGCCACGAATTTCTCATAGTCCGAGATCGACACTCCGTTCGCGATCCGTTCCATCAGGCCGCGAGCCTTAAGGTCCGCTTCCAGCGCGTACACCTCAATCTGACGTTCGTGCAAGTCGTTCAGTGCACTCGCTTCCGGTGGGGCGGGCAGGGCGCCGTAGACACCATCTTCAATCAGAAGCACCGCGTCCCCGGGTTGGCAGACATCAAGGCAGGCGCGAAGGGTCCGGTGTTCAAATGGGGATTTATTGACGGTATGGAGTGTGCTCATGAAGAACGACCTTAAAAGCTGAGGAGTTGGTCCTGCTCGGAAAACAGGCGGCCTACCGCACGGTTGTCCAGCTCGATAAGGTTGTCCATGACCAGATCGGACATTACCAGACCCCGTTCGGTCAGTGAGGGGGTGTGTACATACAATCGTTCGACGTCGTAGATCGGTAATGCCTGCAGGCTTGACGCCAGATTTTTCTGGGGGAGGGTGTCGGGAGACTGATCCCGTACCAATTGAAAAACCCCGTCATTCATGAACAGGACGCCGACGTCCTGGCCGAATACCGCGGTCGCCAGGAGCGCATCCAGGGCCTCCCGGGCGGTGCTGCTACCGTAGGGGGCGTGGCGCATCACAAACAATAAGCGGCAACTCATTTCCATCTCCTTTCCATCAGGCACCAAACGTGACGACCCGGTCGGCATGAACCGCTGCGTCCACCCACTGCCCCAGACCGCTTAAACTGAACTCCGGTGCAAGGTTGGCAACATCGTGCTCGTAGCGGTCAGCCTCTTCCTGATTGAGAATGCCTCGACGCAACGCCGCGGCGATGCAGACGACCACATCGATGGCGTTCTCGCGGGCCAGGGTTCGCCATTCCTCCACCAGGTTCTGTTCATCCTGAGCGGGAGTGGCGAGCCGATTACCTGTTGCCACTCCCTCCTGATAGAAAAAAACGCGATAGATGTCGTGGCCCTGGCGCAGGAGTGCCTGCGCGAAGTTCAGGGCGCTCTGGCTGGCCTCTGAGTTGAAGGGTGCGGCGTATACGGCGAGTGAGAATTTCATCAGCGCTGGTTCCTGAAACAAAAAAAGCCCCGATCTACGGGGCTTTTTTCATGGTGGTGCGTCCCGCTTTACTCGTTGCTGGCACCGAGCAGGTGCAGCAGGCTGGTAAAGAGGTTGATGATTGACAGGTACAGTGATGTGGTCGCCATGATGTAGTTGGTCTCACCGCCATGAATAATGGCGCTGGTCTGGAACAGAATCAGTGCCGACATCAGCAACACAATACCGGCAGAGAAGGCCAAGCTCAGGGCAGATACATCAAAACCGAACAGGGAGGCGCCGATCAGCAACAGCATACAGGCGATCATCACCATCAGGCCGACCGCAACAAAACCGCGCAGGAAGCTGAAGTCCTTGCGAGTGGTCAGGGTGTAGCCGGACAGCCCGAGGAAAATGACCGCAGTGCCGCCCAGGGCCTGCAAAACGATGGAGCCGCCATTGGACATGGCCAGGTAATGATTCACGATGGGGCCGAGGCTGGCGCCAATCAGACCGGTGAACGCAAACACGACGCCCAGACCGGCCGAGGAGTTGGCGGTTTTGGGCAGTACGAACCAGACCAATACGATGGCAATGACGCTCATGATCAGCCCCATGCCGTGAGACATATTGATGGCCATGGCGATACCCGCGGTCACGGCACTGAAGGCCAGGGTCAGTGCCAGCAACATATAGGTGTTGCGCAAAACCTTGTTGACCTCAATGCTGCTGCCGATATCAGCACGGGCATTCTGGGTGTAGAGCTCTCGCATTGCTTTTCTCCATTGATGACAAATATTGCCTGACATAGATCATACTGGAACCGGCGGAAACTTGCCAAGCTTGTTGCATTAGATGGGGGCGGGTTGGGGGGAGTTCTAGGGGGGGTGGTGTAAATATTTGTTAGTCGAACGGAGGGTTCTCACCCGTCCCTTCTGCCATAAAAAAAACCCCACCATTGCTGGCGGGGTTTTTGTATGGCGGAAGGGCAGGGATTCGAACCCTGGGTAGGCTATTAACCTACGGCGGTTTTCAAGACCGCTGCATTCAACCGCTCTGCCACCCTTCCGAAGAGGGGCAAATTATACAGAGCTTTTTCTGTGGGGCAAGGGGAGGGCGGAAAAAAACTCAAGGATTTCGAAGACTTAGTAGTGATTGAAGAGCCAAAAAAAGGGCGCTCCCCGAAGAGAGCGCCCTTTGTACTTGCCGTTACGAGGTTTACTCGCTGGCGCTTGACTCAACCTCGGGAGCCTGCCGGTTGCGCGGGTCATTTGCCGGGCGCGCCAGAGGCCGTGGGTTGTGGCTTACCGCGGGCGGTTGCCGGGTATCCAGCGCCTGGGCTGCGGAGCGTTGACGATGCTCGGTCACGATCTCCGTCGGTACCTTGGGCTGGGGAGCCAGACGCGGATCATTGGTCGCCCGCGCCGACGAGCGGGGTGCGGGCTCCGGAGTCGGTGCGCTGACTTCCTGCGTCTCCTCTGCCGGCGCGTCCGGAGCCTCTGCGGGCTCTGCAGTGGCTGCCGGCGCCTCAGCGGTTGTCGGCTCCTGAGTGTCGGCGGTGACGCTTTCTTTGCTTGCCTCGTCCTCGGCTAGCACATTTTCCTCGGGCGCTGCGGGCTCCGCCGGGGTGGCGGTATTGGCGGGCTCAGCGACCGGCTCTGGAGTGGCCGGCTGGACCGCTTTGGCAGAGACCTCGGCGTCGGTTTCAGCCGAGCCCGTGTCGGTTACCGAGCGGCCCTGGGGTGCCTCAGTATCCGTTGCGTTCTGCGCCGCTTTGGTATCGCTTTTTGTGGTGCTACTTTCTGCCGTGTCGACTTTCGGGGCAGCGGCGTCCTGGGTTGGGCGAGGCTCGCCCACTTGACGCTGGCTGACGCGACGGGGCGCCTCTTCCCGAAGTTCCGCCGTAGCCGTTGGCTTGATGGTGGCTTCAGCGTCGGCGTCCTTCGGAGATTGAGGCTCCTCAGTGGTCGCGGTGTTGCGGGCCTCAGTGTTGCCGCGAGTGCGCCGCGCTTCGCGCTCTTCACTCTGGTCTGTGTCTGCCTGAGCCGTCACTGGTCCTGTGTCAGTGCGACGAGCCGACGTGTCCGCCTTGGCGGGTTTGTCGTCGGTCGCATTGTCACTGCGGGCCTCGGAGCCTGCCTTCTGGTCACGGTTAGCCCGGTTGCTTCGCTCGGCCTTCACGTTGTCGGTGGTGTCCTGATTGGCGGCCTGGATTTCATTGGCCTTCTCGATCACCTCCTCGGGCAGTTCGCGGCGGTTACGGCGACGGGGGCCGGAACGGGTGCGACGTCCCGCCGGGCGCTTGGGCGGCCGGTTTTCCTGCTGCTCATTGGTGGCCTGCTCTTGTGCCGGCTCATTGACCTCGGCGGCCTCGGCTTTCTGCGGTGAGGCGTCTTTCGGCTGACTGTTATCACCGCGGTTTTCCGGCTTGTTGCCGGCGCCACCGCGACGGTTTCTGCCCCCACGGGAACGGCGACCGCTGTTGCCTTCGGCGTTTTTGTCCTGCCCTTTGTCTTGCCCTTTGTCCTGACTGTTGTCCGAGGCTTTGTCCTGACGCTTTTCAGGGCGACTGTCGCCATCGCGCTGGTTGCCGCGTTCATCACGACGACCACCGCGGCGGTTGCGGTTGCCACCCTCGCGACGTCGATTCTGGTTGCCGCCGCGACTGTGCCGGCTGCGTTGATGGCCACGACCTTTCGACGACGATGACTTCTTGTCCTCTTCATCACCCTTGAACAGGCCTACCAGCAGGGCGACAAAACGCTCCCACAGGCTGGGCTCTTTGGGTGCCACGGGCGTGGGTGCCGCTTCTGTGGGCGCGGCCGGTTGCACAGCGGGCTGGGGCAGGGGGGCCGGCTTGCTGCTGGTTTCCACTTCCTCTTCGCTGTGTTCGTCGGCGGTGGCGACAATTTTGTAGCTGGTCTCCAGCGTGCCCTCGTCGTCATCGCGCAGACGCTGAACTTCGAAGTGTGGCGTCATCATGTCGGCGTTCGGCACGACGACCACGCGGGTGCTGTTGCGCTGCTCGATGTTGGAAATGGTTTTGCGTTTTTCGTTGAGCAGATAGGTGGCCACAGAAACCGGCGCAATCGCGCGGATCTCGGCGCTGCGCTCTTTCTGTGCTTCTTCTTCCACCAGACGCAGGATCGACAGGGCCAGAGAGCGGGTGCTGCGAATGGTGCCCTGACCGTTACAGCGGGGGCAGACTTTCGAGTGCACTTCGCCCAGGGAAGGGCGCAGGCGCTGGCGCGACATTTCGAGCAGGCCAAAGCGTGAAATGCGGCCTACCTGAACGCGGGCCCGGTCCATGTTCAACGCGTCGCGCATGCGGTTTTCCACTTCCCGTTGATTGCGGGCAGGCTGCATGTCGATAAAGTCGATCACAATCAGGCCGCCCATGTCCCGCAAACGCAATTGCCGGGCGATCTCGTCAGCGGCTTCCAGGTTGGTCTGCAGGGCGGTCTCTTCGATGTCGCCGCCTTTGGTGGCGCGCGAGGAGTTGATGTCGATGGACACCAATGCCTCGGTCACATCAATGACGATGGAGCCGCCGGAAGGCAGTTTGACTTCGCGCTGAAACGCGGTCTCGATCTGGCTTTCAATCTGGTAACGGTTGAACAGCGGAATGTCGTCGTTGTACAGCTTGACCTTGCTGCCGAAGTTGGGCATCACCTGTTGGATGAAACCGTTGGCCAGATCGAAGGCTTCCTTGTTATCCACGATCACTTCGCCGACGTCCTGGCGAAGGTAGTCGCGAATGGCGCGGATGATGACGTTACTTTCCTGAAACAGGAAGTTCGGTGCCGGGGCGCTTTTGGCGGCCTTGTCGATCGATTCCCACAGTTGCAGAAGGTAGTTCAGGTCCCATTGAAGCTCTTCCGCGCTGCGGCCAACGCCGGCGGTGCGAATGATGATTCCCATCCCGGAGGGGATTTCGACGCCGCTCAGGGCATCTTTGAGCTGCGCCCGGTCTTCCCCTTCGATGCGGCGGGAAATGCCACCGGCGCGGGGGTTGTTGGGCATCAGGACCAGGTAGCGACCCGCCAGGCTGACAAAAGTGGTGAGCGCGGCGCCTTTGTTGCCGCGTTCCTCTTTGTCGACCTGCACGATCACTTCGGTACCTTCTTTGACCACTTCCTTGATCTTGATGCGGCCCTCAACATCGTTGGGGGCTTTGCTGAAGTACTCGCGGGAGATTTCTTTCAGGGGGAGAAAGCCGTGGCGCTCGGCACCGTAGTCAACAAAGGCGGCTTCCAGGCTGGGTTCAACCCGGGTTATTTTGCCTTTGTAGATGTTGGCTTTTTTCTGCTCTCGATTGCGATTTTCGATGTCCAGGTCGTACAGCCATTGGCCGTCGACCAGCGCTACGCGCAACTCTTCGGGTTGAGTTGCATTAATGAGCATTCTTTTCATGCGTTACCTAATATAGTCGTCCGGGGCGCCAGGCCGGCGGAATAACCAAGGTTAACGCTGTTGTGTTTTACAACCTTAGGGCCGACCGGGCTCCAGGGTAGAGCCTGTCGGGGTTGGGGGCAGAGGCAGACGGCCAGCCACAGGCTCCGCCCGGCAAAGAGCCGGTCGGCGGAGGGGGCTGTCGGTTGCCTTGATCGTCATGCAATCCTGCTCCATGAAACTCTAGTTTTCTCGTTTCGGCTTCAGGCGGTTCCCCGGGTGGAGCTGGGCTCAACGGGGGGTTCCGCGTGGAATCTGGCAGTGCCGGTGTTGTGTTCGGGTGCCGAATCGTCACGTGGTATCTCTCAGGTCCGCCAGAAACCATCTTGGTCTGGACCCTGTGTTCGCTGTGACGCCGGAAAATCACCTGGCCGGCAATGCGTAGAAATCAGAGTTCTACAAAAACACGTACAGTATCAACTATGGCTATCACGCGGTTGGCGCGATGGTCATGGGGTGCCCCGCAGGCCTTTCGGGCGTCGTTGCGGTAGCACCGGTTTTGTCAGTTCACTGGCCAACATCGGGGGGAGGTAAACCATCTCGCCTGGCCCGAAGTGGCCCTGTTGCTGTCAGCGGTATTTCCTCGCAACAGGCCTGATTTACGCTTACCTGTCCGGAAACCTGCCTGTCCCAGCAGCCCGGAATATAACAGTAATTGCAAAAAGCTTCAATCTGCCTTTGTTTTCGGGCCCGAGCCTGGCGTCAGGGAGTATCCCGTCGCGACCCGGCCCGGTTTGCGCTATCATGCGCGCCATGACTAAACCCTCCTCTTCCTCCCGGTCGGCCCCGCCGCCCCAGACGCCACCCACTCAGGTCCAGTGGCTGACGATTGATGCTGACCAGGCCGGTCAGCGAATCGACAACTTCCTGATGGCTCGCCTCAAAGGGGTGCCCAAGTCCCGGGTGTACAACATTTTGCGCAAGGGCGAAGTGCGGGTGAATAAAGGTCGGGTCAAGCCCGATTATCGTCTGGTCTCTGGGGATCAGGTGCGCGTGCCCCCGGTGCGGGTGACCCAGAGTGCGCCCGCACCCAAGCCCAGCGATCAACTGGTTCGTCAGCTTGATAGCGCCATCCTGTTCGAGAACGAGGGACTGTTGGTGCTCAATAAGCCGCCGGGTCTCGCCGTTCACGGTGGGAGCGGTGTCAGTCTGGGGTTGATTGAGGTGCTGCGGCAGATGAGGCCGGAGGCCCGCTTTCTGGAATTGATCCACCGGCTGGATCGGGATACGTCCGGCTGCATTATGGTGGCTAAAAAGCGCAGTATGCTCCGCCATATGCAGGCGGCGCTCAGAGACAAGAGCGCCAGCGGCGTTACCAAAATCTATCAGGCGCTGGTGCTGGGGCGCTGGTCTGAGCGTAAAACCAAAGTCGATGCGCCCCTGATGCGCCTGGAAATCAACGGCGACCGGATCGTCAAGGTGCATCCGGAGGGCAAGCCGAGCCTGACCCGGTTTCGGGTTCTGCGGCGCTTTGAGGGGGCGACCCTGGTCGAGGCACATTTGATTACGGGGCGGACTCACCAGATTCGGGTTCATGCCCAGTCCGCCGGCCACAGTCTGGTTGGGGATGAGAAGTACGGCGATGATGAAGCCAATAGGCGTTGGCGGGCGAGGGGCGTAAAGCGCCTGTTCCTGCATGCCGCGGAGCTGGGTTTTTACCTCCCGGACCAGTCGGCCATGACGCGCGTGGTTGCACCGCTGCCGGATGATCTGCAGACCGTTCTGGCGCAAACGCCCCAAGAGTGACGCCAATACGAATGAGGCTATTGGTGTTTGATGGACGTTATCAAGAGGTATAAGCGTTGTTGTTGATTTTTGACTGGGATGGCACTTTGAGCGATTCCACAGGCCTGATTACCCGGGCCATGCAACAGTCGGCCGAGGATCTCGGTTGGCCGATCCCGGAAGCTGCTGCCGTGCAGAACATCATCGGGCTAGGTTTGCCCGAGGCGCTTCATTTATTGTTCCCGGATCAGGATGACAAAGGGCATGGCCTGCTGCGCGATCGGTATCGGTCGAACTATCTGCGTGCCGATCAGGCGCAGCCCTCCGAGCTGTTCCCCGGGGTAATGGAAACGCTGACCCGGTTGCGTGACGATGGGCATCAGATGGCCGTGGCGACCGGCAAAAGCCGGGTGGGGCTGGATCGGGTGTTGAAGGTCATGGGGCTTGATGGTTTTTTTCACGGCACCCGCTGCGCCGATGAGACCGCCTCGAAGCCGCATCCGCTGATGCTTCATCAATTGCTGGAGGCGTTTCGGGCCGAGCCGTCCAGCGCGGTCATGGTGGGGGATACCGAATACGACATGGAAATGGGACGTCGAGCGGGCATGGATCGCATTGCCGTCAGTTACGGTGCCCATACCATTGATCGGCTGCATCCCTATGAGCCCGCCCTGTGCCTGGATCAGTTTGATGAGCTGCTCCGGTGGGATCGGTTGTAAGCTAACGGGACGCCGTTGGCATGAGCAGGGGGTCGAGACCGGCCTTTTGCAGCATTTCGGTCAACTGGATCAGCGGCAGACCGATCAGTGCATTCGGATCATCGCCCTCCAGGCGCTCGAACAGGCAAATGCCCAGCCCCTCCACTTTGAAAGCGCCGGCGCAGTCGTAGGGCGTTTCCTGCCGCAGATACTGCTCAATCTGTGTGTCCGTCAGGGGGCGAAAGTGCGCTCGGACGCTCTCGCACCGGGTTTCATCGGTACCGGTGCGGGCATCGTAAATACAAAGGCCGGTGTAAAAGGTGACCACCTTCCCGCTGGCCGCGCGCAGTTGTTCAACGGCCCTCTGGTGATCGCCCGGTTTACCGAGGCACTGTTCGCCATCCAGGGTGGCCACCTGGTCCGAGCCAATGATTAACAGGTCGTGAGCTTCGGTGGGTGCCAGGGCGCGGGCCTTCATGTGGGCCAGTCGCCGGGCCAGGGCCTCTGGTGTTTCACCTGGGGCGGGGGTTTCATCAACCTCGGGAGCGGTGCAGGTGAAGGTCAGATTCAGCCGCTCGAGTAGCTGGCGTCGATAGGGCGAGCGGGAGGCCAATAATAGCTCTGGCATGGGTCAATCTCCGAAAAACAGTGATAATCGGTCAACATTTTAACGGAAACCCCCGTCGTTGCGGCCTTTGGCCACTTTTTTCTTTGACACAGGCGGCGCTTATCCCTATTATTGCGCGCTTATGTTTTCAGCCCCCTTCGACAAGCCTCTGCCGCGTCAGGGCGACCCGCGCAAATTCGCGCAACAGGGCGTCCGGATCAGTGGCTATGTGCCGGTGGATCAACTGACCCGGATTCAGGATCTGCTGTTGGAGGAAGGGGCGCAGGCTCGCGTGGATCTGACCTTCGGGATCAGTGAGGCCGGTAAGCTGGTGGTTGAAGGTTCGGCCGCCGCTGATCTGGTGTTTACCTGCCAACGCTGCCTCGGTCCGGTGACCGTTGCGGTGGACGCGCAGATTGAGCTGGCACTGGTGCGCACGGAAGAGGAAGCCCGACAGCTGCCTCGCGCCCTGGATCCCTGGATATTGCCGGAGGATGGAAACACGGACTTCTACACAATGGTAGAAGAAGAGCTATTGTTAAGTTTGCCGTCGGTGGCTTATCACGAGGCGCTGTGCATTGATGAGCAATTGCTCAGCAGTGGCGAGCCGGTGGAGCCGGAGCCGACAAAAAACCCGTTTCAAGTTCTGAAGCAACTCAAGGGCTCGCCGAAATCGTGAGGCGCCCCGGCTTCAGTGGTATTGTCAACAGGAGATCATCATGGCCGTACAACAAAACCGTAAGACCCGTTCCAAGCGTGGCATGCGTCGCTCTCACGACGCGCTGACCGGAAAAGCGCTGTCAGTAGACCCGACGACCGGTGAAAAACACCTGCGTCACCACGTGTCTGCCGACGGTTTTTACCGCGGTCGTAAAGTGGTCGACACCGGCAACGACGAGTAATTTCGGAGTCGCTGACTACTCAGCCATCCGGAAATGATTCGTATAGCGGTAGACGCTATGAGCGGGGACTTAGGTCCCCGCACTGCTATCTTGGCGGTGCTCCGATTGGCAACCTCGGCCGCTTCCGGGGTTCGCTTTATCCTAGTGGGTGAACGTTCCGTTCTGGAGCGCTTGCTGCCCGCGACTCTCCCGTCCTCTGTCTCCGTGCATCATGCCCCATCCTGGGTGGCGATGGATGATGATCCGCGCGCGGCGCTTCGTCACGGGCGTGAAACCTCCATGTGGCGGGCGTTGGATCTGGTGCGCACCGGTCAGGCCGATGCCTGCGTCAGTGCCGGCAATACCGGGGCATTGATGGCGATGGGCCGCTACCTTCTGAAAAGCCTGCCGGGCATTGAGCGACCCGCCATCTGCAAGGCGATGCCAGTGTCCCGTGGGCGAACCTGGATGCTTGACCTCGGTGCCAACCTTCAGGCGACGGCGGAGCAGCTGCACCAGTTTGCCCTGATGGGCGCGGTCTTGGCGACGCGGGAGCTGGGCCGGGATGCCGAAGTGGCCCTGCTGAATGTCGGTGTCGAGTCCGGCAAGGGCCCTGAGGTGGTGCAGGCCGCCAGTCGGCTGATGGCCGATGACCGCCGCCTGCACTATATCGGCTACATTGAAGGGGATGACATCTACACCGGGCGGGCCGATGTGGTGGTCTGCGATGGCTTTGCCGGAAACGTCGCGCTCAAGGCCAGCGAAGGTGTGGCGAAGCTGATTGGCGAGAAGCTGCGCTCGGGCATCCGATCGCGCTGGCGTTATCGCCTGGCGGTTCCCCTGTTGATGCCCCTGCTTCGCCGTTGGCGCACCGAGCTGGACCCGGGCGCCTACAACGGGGCCATTTTCCTGGGGCTCAGGCGGCCGGTGATCAAAAGTCACGGTGGCGCTGATGAGGGGGCCTTTGCCGGAGCCCTGAATGTGGCCATAGAGCAGGTGCGCCGGCGGGTAACTGAACATATTGAAACCGAGCTCGCGGAGTCCTGACCGACGGGTGCGCTTCGTGGCTCTGGAAACAACATCATAAGAGGTGGAGTTTATGTCCGAACAATCATTGGCCTTTGTTTTCCCCGGCCAGGGTTCGCAAAAGGTGGGTATGCTGGCGGATCTGGCCTCGGAATACGGCGTAGTGACGGATACATTTGCCGAAGCGTCCGATGTGCTTGGTTATGACCTGTGGGAGTTGGTTCAGAAGGGGCCCCAGGAGCAGCTCAACCTCACCGAGCGCACCCAGCCGATGTTGCTGGCAGCCAGTACCGCCGTATGGCGCGTCTGGAAGTCCCAGAACGGCGCGGTACCCGCACTGCTGGCGGGTCACAGTCTCGGTGAGTGGTCAGCGCTGGTGGCGGCGGATGTGGTCAGCTTTGCCGATGCCATTGCTCTGGTTCAGCAGCGCGGCAAGCTGATGCAGGAAGCGGTGCCCGCGGGGCAGGGCGGTATGGCCGCCATTATCGGGCTCGAAGACGACGCCATTATCAAGGCGTGTGAACAGGGCGCTGAAGGAGAAGTCGTGGCGCCGGTCAACTTCAATTCGCCGGGGCAGGTGGTCATCGCCGGGGCCTCGGCCGCCGTCGATCGCGCCATGGCCCTCTGTAAAACGGCGGGCGCCAAACGTGCCCTGGCTCTGCCGGTCAGCGCCCCATTCCACACCAGTCTCATGCAGCCGGCCGCGGACGGTCTGGCCCCCAAAATTGCTGAGACCGAGTTCCGTGCGCCGACGATTCCTGTGATTCATAATGTGCACGCCAAAAGTGAAACGGATCCGGAGGCGATCAAGCGCCTGATGATCGAGCAGATCTACAGCCCCGTGCTATGGGTCGACTGTGTCCGCGCTCTGGCCAACAGTGGCGTTTCCAGCACGGTTGAGTGTGGGCCGGGCAAAGTGCTCTCGGGCCTCAATAAGCGTATCGATAAATCGCTGAACACGTTTTCCATTGAATCGCCTGAAGACCTCCAGGCGGTACTGCAACAGACCAAAGGGGAATAACACCCATGAACAATCTTGAGGGTAAGGTAGCGCTGGTTACCGGTGCCAGTCGGGGCATTGGCGCCGCTGTCGCCGAGCAACTGGGCGCTGCGGGCGCTGTGGTGGTGGGTACCGCGACCAGCCAGGCCGGTGCCGACCGGATTACTGAGCGTCTGGCGTCCCAGGGCGTCACCGGCGAAGGTATGGTGCTCAATGTGACCGATGCCGAGTCGGTCGCATCGGTGCTGGCGGACATGAAGGCGCGGCACGGTCTGCCCGCGATTCTGGTGAACAATGCCGGTATCACCAAGGATAATCTGCTGATGCGGATGAACGACGAGGAGTGGTTTGATGTGATCAACACCAATCTGAGCGCCGTCTACCGCCTGAGCAAAGCGGTGCTTCGCGGCATGATGAAGGCCCGCTGGGGGCGCATCATCAACATCAGCTCCGTGGTCGG
>NZ_DGMV01000047.1:0-597 GCF_002388575.1 Marinimicrobium sp. UBA4509 | reverse complement strand
TCAACATCAGCTCCGTGGTCGGTGCCATGGGCAATCCTGGCCAGTCCAACTATGCGGCCAGTAAGGCCGGAGTTGCCGGATTTGCAAGATCACTGGCCGCTGAGGTAGGCTCGCGGGGTATTACGGTTAACACCGTGGCGCCGGGGTTCATCGATACCGATATGACCCGTGCTCTGCCGGAAGAGCAGCGCAATCAGTTGCTCGACAAGATCCCTCTTGGCCGTCTGGGCCAGCCTGAGGAGATTGCCTCTGTGGTTGCCTTCCTGGCGAGTGATGCCGGAGGTTACGTCAGCGGCGAGACGATACATGTCAACGGGGGCATGTATATGGCGTAATGGCTTTGGTTAACCTTTTGATTTTTAATGGGTTTTTGTAAAAATCAAAGAAAATTGGCCATATCCGTTACAACCCGGGGCAATTCGATGTAAAATGCGCGTCGATTTTGTCCGTAGCTTAATCTAAGGAGTCTTTCCGGGTATTACCGGTATTTCCGGGTCCGGTATTGGCTTCGTCGATACTACCTACTAGGAGTTATATAACATCATGAGCAGCATTGAAGAACGGGTTAAAAAAATTGTTGCCGAGCAACTGGGTGTG
>NZ_DGMV01000073.1:57913-71931 GCF_002388575.1 Marinimicrobium sp. UBA4509 | reverse complement strand
CCTTCCCCGTAGCCGACGGGCGTTCTATAAGGTGCCCAAGTCAAGTACACTACATGGATGCTCTAGGCTTTTTTGAACCAGCGGCGTTTGGGTTGGGTGAAGTGTTCCAGGTGCGCCTCGCGCTGTTCGTCCGAGACGTAAAAGTAGAAATCGTGCTTCGGCTTTCGGGTCAGCAGAGGGTGAACCGTCGCAATATGCTCCACCGACAGTTTCGGTAATCCCGCCTTACGGTCCGCATTAAAACTCTGATTCCACTGTACCAGAATATCGCGCTTGACCGTCGCAATCGCCAGCTTCTCCGAATCCGCTTTCAACAGACGGCAAGTGACAAAGCCCATCACCGGTTCCGGGCTGCCATAGTGGTCCACCAAAATGCCGCTGCCCGTCAGGACAATCTTGTAATGCATCATAATTTGAAAACGTCAATCCAATTCGGCGTCGCGCTTGCCGTTGTTCGAGCCCGGATACAGCGGGGCAGTGGCCGGTAATTGCTCAAAAAGCTTACTGAAGTGCTGCTGCACCCGTGCGATGTTCATCAGCGACAGACTGCTCGAAAAACCGAACCAGACATAAAGCCCATTCAGATCGCGGAACATCGGCGGCAAATGCCGGGGGGCGGAGATTACACCTTCCAGGTAGCGTTCGTACAGTAGCGGCAGATCATCCAGGGTCACTTTACCCACAAACAACATCGGAATAATCTCCGGAACCCCGGACTGAATGGCGCTGCGGATAAAGTTTACATTTTCCACAAAACCTTTCACATAGGAAATATCCTTGGTGAAAACCGCGCCCCGATCGCCACTGACCTGGCCGCCGCGAAACACCCGTTGGGTGACCCGATAGCTGTCGTGCTCACTGACCCCGCGCTCCAGAAAATAGCGATACACCTCGCAGAAATCCGCCCCCTGTTCTGCCAGGTCCACCGCCACCACCCGGTCGCTGACCCGTCGGGCCCGCTGCGGGAAAGAGCTGAAGGTCAGGGTTTCCATCAGGACCGCCATGCCCTCCTGGATGCCGGTTATCCGGGGCGAGCCCACGCTCAGCCAGGTGGCCCAGGGCTGCTCACGGCCGTTGAGAGTCGTGCCAATATGCACCCAGCCCTCATGGACTTCCAGCACCTGAATGTCCAGCTCGGAGAATGAAGCGCGTCGATTGACCTTGATGGTATCGCCCCCGGCGGCGGCATCGGAGACGATGTCATCGCTGATGCTGACCTTCACCTGGCCCGGGCCAAAGTAGCGGTCCATTCGTTGGCGCAGCATGGCGACGGCGGTTTCCGCGCCAATATCCCGGGGGTAGGGCCGGTTCAGGTGCTCCACGGCGGGCAGAGAGAAAATGTCGCACAGTCGTTCGCCCAGGGTGCGCAGGGTCTTCCGGTCACCCCGGATGCGGTCACTGGCGGAGCCGTAGAGCTGACGGCTGTAGTCCCCGAACTCGGCACGCCCGCGGTGGCGCAGCAGCTGTACCACCAACTGATACTGCTCCACCGTGGATTTGAGAATCTTGCCCAGGGCATCGCCCCGGCCCAACTGGCGCTTGATGTCCCGATCCAGGGCCAACAGTTCGCGGTCCAGGCGCTCGGGGTCAAACCCCAGGGCCTGGCGCTGGTAATACTCCGGGCCTACCTTGGGCAGGGCCTTGCCGCCACTGGCGTGGAAGGCCTGTTCGATCTCGGGCGTCCACTTGATGGCATCGAGGATACGGATCGGCTTCTGCAGTGCCACCAGCCGGTTGGACAGGGTTTTGAGCTGTTCCAGGTATTGCTGGGAGGGCATGGCGAGGCTCGCGTCGGTCGGGTGGTTCAACAGTTTGGCGTACGGGGTGTGCTAGTCTAGCGGAATTGATGGCTCTCGGGGGCAAAATCATGGCGTATCAGGCATTGGAAACTCTGCACCAGCTCTACGATGGCTACCGCCGGGTCTTTCGGCTCGCGGGGCAGGAGCTTCTGTTGTTGCAGGAGGAGGGGCGGACCTACCTGCTGGTCAACCGCTGCCCGCACATGGAGGCGCCGCTGCATAAGGCCAGCGTCCAGGGCGAGGTGTTGCGCTGCCCGGTCCATGGGATCGAATTTGACCTGCTCTCCGGGCGGGCTCTCAATGGCCCCGAGGGGTGTGTGGGCCCTCTGGCCTTTGTGCCCATCGTCTACGAGGGCAATACGCTGGGCGTAGACCTTTAAAACCGCCGCGCCGTCCCTATTTATATCGGGCTTTGCACCGAGTCGCCGCGCGGCCCATTCCGGGCGGCCACGGCGCGGTGTAAAACACCTTACCCGGTTCTCGCTGGCGCCCCATTGGGTTATAATCGCGCGTTTTTTGGCCCCTGTGGGCATTGCTGGCGATGGTTGCTCTTGCAGAGCATTTGATTGAGGAACACGACAATGCCCATCTACGAATATCAGTGTCAATCCTGTAACCACAATATGGAAGCACTGCAGAAGCTCAGCGACGAGCCTCTGGTAGACTGCCCGGCCTGTGGTCAGGCGAGCCTGAAAAAGAAAATCTCAGCGGCGGGCTTTCGCCTGAAAGGCAGCGGCTGGTACGAGACGGACTTCAAAAAGTCCAACCAGAAAAACCTGGCGGGCGAGCGCGGCGGCAGTAAGAGCGCCGAGAGCAGCTCCGGGGGTGACAAGGCCTCCAAACCCGCCAACTCCAGCGCAGCGTCGGCCTGACAGACAGACGGCGCCGCGACGACTTTGAACCGAGACGGCAAATAACGGGAAAGCACTATGCGCAGTGATTACTGTGGCACACTGACAGCCAAAGACATTGATCGGGAAGTGACCCTGTGTGGGTGGGTTGATCGCCGCCGTGACCACGGTGGTGTCATCTTTATCGACCTGCGCGATCGCGAGGGTATTGTACAGGTAGTGTTCGATCCGGATACCGGCGATCACTTCAACCTGGCTGACCGGGTCCGCGGCGAGTACGTGCTGCAGGTGACCGGTAAGGTGCGCGCCCGGGATGCCGCCACGGTCAATCCCAACATGGCCACCGGTGAGGTGGAAGTCTACGGCACCGGCCTGACCATTCTGAACGAGGCGGAAACCACCCCCTTCCCGCTGGACTCCCACGCGTCCGTGGGCGAGGATGTCCGCCTCAAATTCCGCTACCTGGACCTGCGCCGGGCGGAAATGCAGAAAGGTCTGAAATTCCGCTCCAAGGTCACCAATCTGGTGCGTAACTACCTGGACGACCACGGCTTTCTGGACATCGAAACCCCGATTCTGACCCGCGCCACCCCCGAGGGTGCCCGGGACTACCTGGTGCCGTCGCGCACCCACGAGAACAAGTTCTTTGCACTGCCCCAGTCGCCCCAGCTGTTCAAGCAGCTGCTGATGGTCTCCGGGTTCGATCGCTACTATCAGATCGCCAAGTGCTTCCGCGATGAAGACCTGCGCGCCGATCGCCAGCCGGAATTCACCCAGATCGATATTGAAACCTCCTTTATGGACGAAGAGGGCATCATGTCGGTCACCGAGGGCATGATCCGCACCATCTTCCAGACACTGAAAGAGGTGGACCTGGGCGACTTCCCGCGCATGACCTATGCCGATGCGATGCAGAAGTACGGCTCCGACAAGCCGGACCTGCGTATCCCGCTGGAGCTGGTGGATGTAAAGGATCTGATGGGCGAGGTGGACTTCAAGGTCTTCTCCGGCCCGGCCAAAGACCCCAAAGGCCGCGTCACCGCCCTGAAAGTGCCCGGCGGCAACGAGAAGTTGACCCGCAAGCAGATCGACGACTACACCAAGTTTGTCGGCATCTACGGTGCCAAGGGCTTGGCCTACATCAAGGTCAATGACAAAAATGATCTGGAAGAGGGCCTGCAGTCGCCGATCGTGAAGTTCCTGCCCACCGACGTGCGCAAAGCCATTCTGGAGCGGGTAGAAGCCGACAATGGCGACCTGATCTTCTTCGGTGCCGATAAGGCCACCGTGGTAAGCGAAGCCTTGGGCGCGCTGCGCTGCAAGCTGGGTGAGGATCTGGACCTGTACACCTGCGAGTGGGCTCCCCTGTGGGTGGTCGACTTCCCGATGTTCGAGGAAGAAGACGACGGTTCCCTGAACAGTCTGCACCACCCGTTCACCGCGCCTTCCTGCTCCCCGGAGGAACTGGAGAAGAGCCCGGAGACGGCCCTGTCCCGCGCCTACGACATGGTGCTCAACGGCACCGAGCTGGGTGGCGGCTCTATCCGTATTCACAACCAGACCATGCAGCAGGCGGTATTCCGCGCGCTGGGCATCGGGGAAGAGGAGCAGCGCGAGAAGTTCGGCTTCCTGCTGGATGCCCTCAAATACGGTGCACCGCCCCACGGTGGCCTGGCCTTCGGTCTGGACCGTCTGATCATGCTGATGATCGGCGCCGGTTCGATCCGCGATGTGATCGCCTTCCCGAAAACCCAGAGCGCCGCCTGCGTCATGACCGACGCGCCGGGTGCGGTAGACGAACAGCAGCTCAAAGACCTGAACATCCGTCTGCGTAAGAAAGAAAAACCGGCCGCTGAGTAGGCAACGTTTATTGAGCGTGGGGCAGTGGGACGACGCCTGGGATTGGGGTAAGACCTCCCAGGACACGCCGTAAACCCATCCCTGGGGGCTCGCATCGCGGGTCCCCCGCTCCACGGTCCTGGGAGGTCTTACCCCAATCCCAGGCTCGCTTGGTCACTTTGTAGATATCACGAGTAGGTCGGGTTGGCGCGCAGCGCGTAATCCGACACGCAAATACAAGGAAATTCGGTACCTCAATTGTCGGATTACCGCCAAGGCCTAATCCGACCTACGGGGACTATTGGACTCTGTAGCAGAATGGACAAGAGGTGATACCAGAGTGCTGAGGGCCGATTTGGGGTGTAGGGGTGCCAGACCGTGGAGCGGGGGACNNGGGACCCGCGATGCGAGCCTACAGGGATGTATTTACGGCGTGTCTGGCAACCCTACACCCCAAAGCGGACCGGACGTGATGCCAAAACAGGATTCGCTATAGATTTACTAAAAATCACACTCGAAAACCCGACTTATAACAGACCAGTAAGTGGAGAATATTCATGGCTGGCCACAGTAAATGGGCTAACATCAAACACCGCAAAGCCGCCCAGGACGCCAAACGCGGTAAAGTATTCACCAAAATCATTCGCGAGCTTACCGTCGCCGCCAAAGGCGGTGCCGCGCCTGAAGACAACCCCCGCCTGCGTACCGCCATGGACAAAGCCCTTGGCGCCAACATGAAAAAAGACACCATCGACAAGGCCATTGCCCGTGGTGCCGGGGCCGGTGAGGGCGACAACTACGAAGAAGTCACCTACGAAGGCTACGGCGCCAATGGCATCGCCGTGCTGGTCGAATGCATGACCGACAACAAAAACCGCACCGTGTCCGAAGTACGCCACGCCTTCAGCAAACGCGGCGGCAACCTCGGCACCGATGGCTCCGTCGCCTACCTGTTCACCCGCATGGGCCAGATCAGCTTCGAGGGCATCACCGAAGAAGACATCATGGAAGCCGCGCTGGAAGCCGGGGCCGAAGATATTGTCACCAACAGTGACGGCACCATCGACGTTCGCACGCCCTTCGAGGAGTACTTCGCCGTGAAAGAGGCGCTGGTGGCCGCCGGCTTCGAGCCCACCAATAGCGAAATCATCATGCTCCCGTCCACCACCATTGAGGTGGACAAAGAAGGTGCTGAGAAGCTGTTGGCGCTGATCGACATGCTCGAAGACCTGGACGATGTCCAGAACGTCTATACCAACGGCGACATCCCCGATGAGGTGATGGAGCAACTGAACGCATAAAGGGGCGTCAAGCCCCAGAGGTGGCCATGACCCGCATACTGGGTATCGACCCGGGTTCGCGCAAGACCGGCTTTGGTGTGATCGAGCGCATCGGCGGCAAAGTGGCCTATATCACCAGCGGCGTGATTAGGGTGCCCGAAGGCAGTCTGCCGGAGCGTCTCAAGGTGATTTTTGATGCCATCACCCAGATCGTCCAGCAGCAGAGCCCGGATGTGGTGGCCATTGAGCAGATTTTCATGGCCAAAAATGCCAGCTCGGCCCTCAAACTGGGCCAGGCCCGCGGCGCGGCGATCACCGCCGCCGTGGTGCAGGACCTCTCGGTCTACGAGTACGAAGCCCGAAAGGTCAAACAGTCGGTGGTCGGTACTGGCGCGGCGGACAAGGCGCAGGTACAACACATGGTCAAGGCCCTTCTGCGCCTACCGGGCACCCCCCAGGAAGACGCCGCCGACGCCCTGGCCGTAGCCCTCTGCCACTCCAATACCCAAGACCAATTGATCGCCTTGGCGGGCAAACGCAGTTTCCGGCGGGGTAGGGTGGTGTAGTTTTTCCGAACCTCTCTGAATTACCTGCAGTGGTTGCGGAGAGTCCGGTCTGAAGTGGGGTAAGGGGTTCC
The DNA here is from genome assembly GCF_002388575.1 of Marinimicrobium sp. UBA4509. NCBI lineage: Bacteria > Pseudomonadati > Pseudomonadota > Gammaproteobacteria > Cellvibrionales > Cellvibrionaceae > Marinimicrobium > Marinimicrobium sp. UBA4509. Next base: position 65,525 of record NZ_DGMV01000073.1, on the reverse strand, counting down.
CAGACACGCCGTGAATACGGTCCTACGCGCTCCCGGCGCTTACGGACACTTCCCACATCCATGTGGGTCGTCCACGTAGGCTCGCATCGCCGGTCCCCGGCTCCACGGTCTGGGAACCCCTTACCCCACACCAGACCTCCGAGCGCTGCAGAGAATAATTTGCGCGTTCTGCTCAGTCGTAGGTCGGATTAGCGAAGCGTAATCCGACATTGGGCACGGAATCCCAGAAAGCGTCGGGTTACGCTTCGCTAACCCGACCTACGGTTGTAGGTATTTAAGTGTGGGTTGAAAGAGCGTAAGGCCTGAATTTGGCACTGAGGCCCGATGCGGGGTAACCCCTTCGTGAACTCTCTGAGGCATGGATGCCGATGAGAAGCCCCCATGGATGGGTTCACGGCGGGTTCACGAAGGGGTTACCCCGTAGCGGGCCGGACTGGCTGGAGAATCCGACCTTCTGGGCACGGCGGGCTCTGCCCGGTAGCGGACCAGACTTGTTGATTCAGCAACAGATCAGAATAGACACAGGATGGCGGATGCGGGCTTTCGCCCTTATCCGCCCTACGAGTTACACGAATGCACCGGGGTAAAGTATGATCGGACGCTTACGCGGCACATTGCTCGAAAAACAACCGCCTCACCTACTGATAGACGTACAGGGCGTGGGGTACGAAGTTCAGGCGCCCATGACTACCTTCTACCGGCTGCCCGAACTGGGAGCCGACGTCACGCTCCACACCCACCTGGCCATCAGCGAAAGCGCCCACCAACTGTTCGCCTTCGCCGACCAGCGGGACCGGAGCCTGTTTCGCACCCTGATCAAAGTCAACGGCGTCGGCCCCAAAATGGCCATCGCCATCCTCTCGGGCATGGAAGCCGACGACATCGCCCGCTGCGTGCGGGAAGACAAAGTCTCCGCCCTGACCAAAGTGCCGGGAGTCGGCAAAAAAACCGCTGAGCGGCTGGTCATCGAGCTGCGCGATCGCCTCAAAGGCTGGGAACTGCCCCGGGAAGACTTGGCCGGAGACCTGCTGCCTGAACCGGAGACCTCCAGAGACGATCATCAGGAAGAGGCCGAAAGCGCGTTGATTGCCCTGGGTTACAAGCCCGCCGAAGCCGCCCGCATGATCAGCGCCGCCGCCAAACAGGACCCGGCCGCCGGCAGCCAGGAACTGATCCGCCTGGCGTTAAGAGCCCTCAGCGTATAGATAATGAGCCCTCAGCGTATAGAAAAATAGCCCTCAGCGTTTAGGACGAAAACATAACCGAGTGCCGGTGAACCTTTGCGGGACCGTTTGCCGCAGGGATAGCGGCAACCGAGCCTACAGGGAGGTATTTACGGCGTGTCCCGCAAAGGTTTACCGGCACTTGGCCACAAATTAAGCCTCAATAGAGCCCCTCCCGTCCGGTCTGATAGACTGTGCTCCGGATTGTGACCACTGAGTAGTTCCCATGATTGAAACCGATCGCCTGATTGATGCGGCACCTCGCGAGCGCGAAGACGTGATCGACCGCGCCGTGCGCCCCAAGGCGCTGGCCGACTACATTGGCCAGCCCGCCGTGCGCGAGCAGATGGAAATATTTATCGGCGCGGCCCAGAAACGGGGTGAAGCGCTGGATCACACCCTAGTGTTCGGCCCGCCGGGCCTGGGTAAGACCACCCTCGCCAATATCATCGCCACCGAGATGGGGGTCTCCCTGAAAAGCACCTCCGGCCCGGTGTTGGAAAAGGCCGGTGATCTGGCCGCGCTGATGACCAATCTGGAGCCCGGCGATGTACTCTTTATCGACGAAATTCATCGCCTGAGCCCGGTGGTGGAGGAAATTCTCTACCCGGCCATGGAGGACTTTCAGCTCGATATCATGATTGGTGAAGGGCCTGCGGCCCGCTCCATCAAACTGGATCTGCCGCCGTTTACCCTGGTGGGGGCAACCACCCGGGCCGGCCTGTTGACCTCGCCGTTGCGGGACCGATTTGGCATTGTCCAGCGCCTGGAGTTCTACTCCGTAGCGGATCTGACCCGCATTGTGCTGCGAGCGGCGGAGCTGATCGGGGTCAATATGGAAGAGTCCGGTGCGGTCGAAGTGGCCAAGCGGGCGCGAGGCACCCCTCGGGTGGCCAACCGCCTGTTACGTCGGGTACGCGATTACGCAGAGATGCGTGGCGACGGTGTGGTGACCTCGGAAATGGCCGATCTGGCCCTGAATATGCTCAAAGTGGACGAGCGTGGTTTTGATCATATGGACCGCCGCCTGCTGCTGGCGCTGATGGACAACTTTGATGGTGGCCCGGTGGGTATTGAAAGCCTGGCTGCCGCCATCAGTGAAGAGCGGGGCACCATCGAGGACGTGATTGAGCCCTACCTGATCCAACAGGGGTTCATGGCACGCACGCCTCGCGGCCGTATTCTCACCGCCAATGCCTATCTGCACTTCGGAGTGGATTTACCAAAGCGCCTCAGGGAGAGTGACTGACACTATGAGCCTGATTTCAAGCCGGAGTGAGACGGAGGTCTCAGAGTCAGCCTTGGCGGGTGAATTTTCCTTGCCGGTCAGGGTCTACATCGAAGACACCGATGCCGGAGGGATTGTCTACTACGTGAACTATTTAAAGTTCATGGAGCGTTGTCGAACCGAATTTCTGCGCCAGTTAGGGTATGATAAGCCGGCCATTCTGGATGACGGTCTGCTGTTGGTCGTACACAAGGCCGAGGTGCAGTACCATCGCTCCGCCCGACTCGATGACGCGTTGCGCGTGACCGCGCGGATCGAGAAACTGGCGCGCACCAACGTGGTTTTTCACCAGTCCGTCTGGCGAGGGAACGAACTGTTGTGTGACGGTCTAATCCGGATTGCCTGCGTGTGCGGTGAGAGTTTCCGCCCGCGTCCGATTCCAACGGAAATGCAGAAAAAAATCGCATCCACTACTGAGAGCTGATGATCTTATGCCTCAAGAAAATAACATGTCCATCTGGAGCCTGGTGGCTGAAGCCAGTCTGCTGGTTCAGTTTGTCATGCTGCTCCTGTTTCTCGCCTCTGTCATCTCCTGGGTCATGATCGTCCAGCGGGGGTTGTACCTGCGTAAGGCTCGTGGCCTGTTTCATGGATTTGAACGGCAGTTCTGGTCCGGCATTGACCTCAACCAGTTGTACCGTCAGGGCAATGGTAAAACCGCTGAGGGGGCCGAGAATATTTTCCGGGCCGGCTTCAAGGAGTTCACTCGCCTGCGTCAGCAGAGCGGAGCCAGCTCCGAAGCGGTGATGGAAGGCAGCCAGCGGGCCATGCGCGTGGCGCTTTCCCGCGAGGAAGAAAAGCTGGAGCTGCACCTGCCATTTCTGGCCAGTGTCGCCTCGGTCAGTCCCTATATCGGACTGTTCGGCACTGTGTGGGGCATCATGAATTCATTCCGGGGCCTGGCCAACGTCCATCAGGCGACCCTCGCCACGGTCGCACCGGGCATTGCCGAGGCACTGGTGGCTACCGCCATGGGGCTGTTTGCGGCGATTCCCGCGGTACTGGCGTACAACCGCTATTCGGCTCGCGCCGAGGCCATGCTCAATTATTACCATACCTTCGCGGAAGAGTTTTCGGCCATCCTGCATCGGCAGGTCCACAGCAAACAGGTTTCATCCTGATCAAGCGAGGTTGCCGACATGTCTCCGTTTGGGCGTAAACCCAAAAAGAAGCCTCTGGCTGAAATCAACGTGGTGCCCTACATCGATGTGATGTTGGTGCTGCTCATTGTGTTTATGGTGACCGCGCCGCTGCTGATGCAGGGCGTTCAGGTCGAATTACCTCAGGCGCCCTCCGAGCCGCTGGAAGACGATGACGTAGAGCCGTTGATCGTGTCCATCAAAAAGGACGGCACCTACTACATCAACCTGGGCGGGGATCAGGAGCAGGCGCGCCCGCTCGCGGAGATCAAGGAAACGGTCGGGAAGGTGCTGCGCCAGAAACCCGAAACCCCCGTGCTGGTATGGGGCGATCAGGAAGTGGGCTACGGCTTGGTCGTGCAACTGATGACCGAGCTGCAAAGTGCCGGGGCTCCCTCGGTGGGGCTTGTCACCGAACCGCCACAGTGATCACAGATTTATGACCCTGAAGGCTTATACACTTCCCCTGTTGATCAGCCTCTCGCTGCACGCTCTGGTGTTCGCTCTGGTGTTTTCGACCTGGGACGCACGCCCGGAGCCGCGTGATGTACAGCGGCCCCGTGTGGTTCAGGCCAAGGTGGTTGAGTATACGCCCAAGAGTCAGCGTCAGGCGGAACAGCAAGCGGCGCAACAGAAAGTGATTGATATGCGCCAGCGCCAACAGGAGCGTGAGCGCCAGGAGGCCGAACGTCGCCGCCAGCAGGAAGAGGCTCGTAGGGCGCAGGCACAGCGAGAAAAGCGCGAGCAAGAACAGCGGGCGCAGGCGGAAAAGGAGCGCCAGGAGGCTGAACGCCGACGTAAAGAGCGGGAAGCCGCCGAGCAACGGCGCCGGGAGCAGGAGCTACAGGCCGAACGCGAGCAGCTGGAGCGTCAGCAGCAACTGGACCGCGCCCTGGCGGAAGAAGCCGAATTTTTTGAGGAACAACAGGCCCAGGAAGTGGCTCAGAGCTACGTCGATGTCATGGCGCAGCGCATCGAAAACAACTGGAGCCGGCCGCCGTCTGCCCGCATGGGTATGCAGTGTGTACTGGAGATTCAACTGGTGCCCACGGGGCAGGTGGTCAACGTTACGGTCGTGGAGAGCAGCGGGAACAGTGCTTTTGACCGCTCGGCAGAGCAGGCGGTCAAGCGTATCGATCGCTTCGAGGAGATTCAGGGGATGCCTTCCCACGTGTTTGAAAGTCAATTTCGCCAGTTGCGGCTGGTGTTTAAACCAGAGGATTTGAGATTGTGAGACAGTGTCTGGCATTGGTCGTTTTGTGGGCGCTGTGTTTGGGAGCCCAGGCGCAGCTGACGATTGAAATCACCCGCGGGGTGGACAACCCGACCCGGATTGCGGTGGCGCCTCTGGAAATAGTCGGTGGTCCCGGCCTGCCGGAGGACATCAGCCGTATCATTGAAGATAACCTGCGTCGTAGCGGGCAATTTGCTCCGATAGCCCGGGAAGACATGCTGTCCTTCCCGCACCGGGAGCAGGATGTGCACTTCCGCGACTGGCGGGTGCTGGACGCCGAATATCTGATTGTCGGGCGGGTTGAGAACGTCTCAGGCCTTTATCAGGTGCATTATGACCTCTACGACGTGCTCAACCAGCGCAAAATCCTCAGCAAACAGATTGTCGAGGGCTCTGAACGACAGTTGCGGGATATTGCCCATGCGATCAGTGATCGTGTCTACGAGTCCTTGACCGGGATTCCCGGGGCGTTTTCCACCGAAGTGATCTACGTCGAGGTACTGCGCAATCGAACCCAGGGAGGAGAGGTCAACGATACCTTTCGCCTGATGCGCGCCGATGCCGATGGTGCCCGTCCGACCATGTTGCTCGAGTCCGACCAGCCCATTCTGTCGCCGGTATGGTCCCCCGATGGACGCCGGGTGGCCTATGTGTCGTTTGAAACCACTCGTCCGGCCATCTTTGTGCAAAACCTCGCTACTGGGGAAAGAGAGCAACTGACGGACTTCCAGGGGCTCAATGGTGCGCCGGCCTGGTCGCCGGACGGCAAGAAGCTGGCTCTGACCCTGTCGAAGGACGGCAACCCGGAAATCTACACTCTGGATATTGACTCGGGAAATTTCACCCGCATGACCCAACATTTTGCCATCGACACCGAGCCGAGCTGGACTGCCGATGGAAAAGGCATTATTTTTACCTCTAATCGGGGTGGAAAACCCCAGATTTACCAGGTAACGCTTGCCAATGGTCGTGTGGAACGCTTAACCTTCGAGGGTGATTACAACGCCAGGGGGCGCATCTCCCAGGACGGTCGCACCATGGTGATGGTGCACCAGCGCAATGATGTGTTCCACATTGCCGCACAGGATCTTGAGACCGGAACGCTGCGCATCCTGACAGAGACGTACCTGGATGAATCACCCAGCATTGCGCCAAATGGTGCTATGCTGATTTATGCGACGCGTCGCAACGATAAAGGTGTCTTGGCGGTAGTGTCGCTGGACGCCGGAACACGCTATTTTCTGCCTTCCGAGCAAGGGGATGTGCGAGAACCCGCCTGGTCGCCCTATTTCGACTAGGATGTGGGAGTCGTAAGCTGGTTTGTAAACCGCCCATCGGGCGGACTTGAGAAGATCAACAACTGATGATGGAGTCACACATGATGACCAACGTAAAAAAGCAGGGTTTGAGTCTGGCGTTTGTACTGGCGTTTCTGGCCGGTTGTTCGAGCACCGACACCACCGATGACAGCGATAGTGCCATGGGCGCAGATGGCCAGGCCGGCAGCGGTGTGACCACCGGCACCTCGGACCGTGACGGCGTCAGCTCACGTTCCGGAGACAGCGACGACATGGAAGAGCTGGACACCATTATTTACTTCGACTTCGACCAGGCGACCCTCAAGCCGGAAGCCCGTGCCTTGTTGCTGGCCCACGCCGAGCGCCTGAAAGAGTCTCCGGCAGATGTTCGTCTGGAAGGGCATGCCGACGAGCGCGGTTCGCGCGAGTACAACATGGCCCTGGGTGAGCGTCGTGCCAACGCCGTGCGTGACTTCCTGGTACTGCAGGGTGTGCGTCGCAGCGACCTGGAAGTGGTCAGTTACGGTGAAGAGCGTCCCCTGGCCATGGGCAGCAATGCCAGCGCCTGGGAGAAGAACCGTCGCGTTGAGATCAAATACTGAGAGTCATGATGAAGACCTTGATAACCGCCACAGCGTTCACCGTGATCGCCGTGGCGGCGCCGGTACTGCAAGCTCAGGTCCGGGTGGTTGAGTCTCAGCCGCTGGGCAACAATCAGTCTGCCAATTCCGGTGATGCCCAAGGTGCCTCCAACATGCAGGCGGAGCTGTTTTATCAGTTTCAGGCACTGCAGCAGGAAGTACTGGAGTTGCGCGGCCTGGTGGAAGAGCAGGCGCACGAAATTCAGCGTTTGAAGCAGCAGCGAATGGACGACTACCTCGACCTGGACCGCCGAATCGGCGAGCTGAGTCGCTCCGGTGGTGGCAACCCGGGGGCCAGCTTGGGCAGTGGCAGCTCCGGTGAGTCAGGTGAAACCGGTGATCGGGTGTCTGAAACCCAGATGTATCGCGACGCTTACCAGCTGTTACGCGATCGGGAAATCGAGCAGTCCATCGAGGCGTTCAACGCTTACCTCGACGCCTATCCCCAAGGTAATTTCGCTGGCAACAGCCATTACTGGCTGGGTGAGATCTACCTGCTGAACGAGGATCTGGATGCTGCACAGGAGTGGTTTGAAAAACTGTTGCGCGAGTTTCCGGACGATCGAAAACGTGCCGATGCCCAGTACAAGCTGGGCCGCGTTTACCATCAGCAAGGTGATGAGCAACGAGCCCAGCAGCTGCTGCAGGATGTTGCCTCGGGTACCAGCGATGCGGCCCGTCTTGCTCGCCAGTACCTGCAGGACAATTTTCAGTAGGCAAAGCAGCGACAGACAGCCGGGTTGATTGTCTTTCGAGGCATCATAAAAACGGGGGTCAGTGCATGGCACT
>NZ_DGMV01000073.1:35813-57842 GCF_002388575.1 Marinimicrobium sp. UBA4509 | reverse complement strand
CGGGGTCAGTGCATGGCACTGACCCCCGTTCGGCTCGTCCTGAGCAAGCTCCCTTGACGCTCGAAGAGCGCTCCCTGGCCGGCGCTCCGCGCCGATATCCCTGACGTCCTGTCCCGAGCCCTCCCGGCCCGGTGAAAATAGGCGCTTCCCTTGACCCTTCCTGGTCGACGTCACGTCACTGTGTACCTCCCTGTTGATGAGTATTCTCTCGAATCACCCGCTCTGGCGATAGTCGCCATCGTCGGCAATGTTTGTGAGACATTGACCATGGTTTGCGGCGGCTCTTTCGGACACGCGACGGCAATCGGCGGCGTAATCAGATGATCCGGTAACAGGGGCGATAGGTCCGTCCCGGCAGTTTCATACGGTTTTGCGCCACGAAGGAGGCCAGCAGTTCGTCCACCGGGAGCATCACCTCCGGGTCGCCGTGAATTTCAAAATGCCCGTGTTGCTCAATCGCGCGGATGCCTTCATCCTTCACATTGCCGGCGACGATGCCGGAAAAGACCCGCCGCAAATTGGCCGCCAGTTCGTGGGGGGCCTGATTTTTATGCAACGCCAGTGAGCGCATGTTCTCGTGGTTGGGCACGAAAGGACGCTGGAAGTCCGGATCAATTTTCAGTTGCCAGTTGAAATAAAAGGCGTCATCGGTGTGCCGGCGGAACTCGCGCACATGCTTGACGCCCTCAAGCATCTCCCGGGCGACTTTAGGCGGATCATCCACAATAATCTGGTAGCGTTGCTGGGCCTCTTCTCCCAGGGTGGTGCCAATGAACTCATGGATGCGCTCGAAGTAGGCGGCCGAGTCTTCCGGTCCTGTAAATATGACCGGAAAGGGAATGTCACGATTGTCCGGGTGCAACAGAATCCCCAGCAAATACAGGATTTCTTCCGCCGTACCTGCGCCGCCCGGAAATACCACGATGCCGTGGCCAGAGCGAACGAAGGCCTCCAGACGCTTTTCGATATCGGGAAGAATGACCAGCTCATTGACCATGGGATTGGGCGCTTCGGCCGCGATAATGCCCGGCTCGGTAATACCCAAGTAACGGCCGGCCTTGATGCGCTGCTTGGCATGACCGATATTGGCGCCCTTCATGGGGCCCTTCATCGCACCAGGTCCGCAGCCGGTGCAGATATCCAACCCGCGCAGGCCCATCTGGTAGCCCACCTCCTTGGTGTAATCATACTCCTCGCGACTGATGGAGTGGCCGCCCCAGCACACGATCAGCTTGGGTTCCACGCCGGATTGCAGCGCCATGGCGTTGCGTAACATATGGAACACGGCATCGGTGGTGCCCTCCTGGGTGTCCAGGTCGAACTTTGGATTATTCTGAATCTCCGCGCTGGCGTAGAGTACATCGCGCAATACGGCAAACAGGTGCTCGGTAATCCCGCGAATCATCTTCCCGTCGACAAATGCGCTGGCCGGCGCCCCTTTGATATCAAGTTTTATGCCCCGCTCTTCCTGCAGCACACGGATGGAAAAATTCTTGTAGCGCTCCAGCAACTCCTTGCCGTCATCCATGTAGTTGCCGCTGTTCAGTACCGCGAGGGCGCAGCTGCGAAACAGGGAATACAGGCCGCTCTGACTGGCGTCTAGGAGTTTGGCCATTTCCACTTTGGATAGCACCTTCAGTGGCCCCACCGGGGACACGACGGCATCAATGGTCTGGTACTTTCTCTGCGAGTGGTCCAATACGGACCCCTGATACGGCTGCTGAGAATGAGTCATAAAATTGTGTATTCCTTGTTATCCATGGTTACCCTGAGTGTAGCGGGATTTGGCGGCGTGTGGGTAGGGCTTATTCTGTTTTTGCCAGACGCGTATACTAGTGTACCCCGTCACTAATACTGTGACATTCAGAGCGAGCCTAAAACGTCAGGGCTAGACGCGTTCCGCAGTGAAGGGTGGTTCCCTTTGCAAGGGACGCAACGACGCCCTGGCGATTTAGGCCCGCTCCCTGCGGGCGGGCCGGAAAGGGGCCATCCGCCGCGTTATGCCTTTTGGAAAGGGAGCCACCCTTCCCTGCAAGGCATGCCTTGCGGCTAGCCCCTTTCCGGCCCGCTGAATGTCACAGTATTAGTGACGGGGTACACTAGGCGCTTTGTCTGAAACCCTGCGCCGTCAAAGAATCAGGAACTGTTTTATGAGCTATTTACCCTGTGTGGAAATTGAACCCAACGCGCCCGCCAACAGCGCGGTCATCTGGCTGCATGGACTGGGGGCCGACGGTAATGATTTCGCGCCGCTGGTCCCGCAACTGCAGCTGCCGGATTCGTGTCATACCCGGTTTGTATTTCCCCACGCGCCGCAGATACCGGTGACCATCAACGGCGGCATGGTCATGCGTGCCTGGTACGATATTCGTGAAATGAGCATCGACCGGAAAGTGGATGTCGAAACGCTGAAGGCGTCGGCGGGCGACGTCCATCGCCTGATTGAGCGGGAGTTGGAGCGTGGCATTGCGGCCGAGCGCATTGTGCTCGCCGGCTTTTCCCAGGGCGGTGCGGTGGCCTATGAAGCGGCGCTCAGCTATGAACAACGGCTGGGAGGGCTGTTGGTTCTATCGTCTTATCTGGCCACAGCGGACTCACTGGTGCGGGCGCCGGCCAACCAGACCCTTCCGGTACTGATTCAGCATGGTGTCCACGATCCGGTGGTGCCTGAGGTGTTGGGGGAGCGCGCGGAGGTGCAGCTTGAAACCTGGGGCTATCCGGTCCGCTATGAGCGCTACTCGGTGGAGCATGGTGTCTGTGCGGAGCAGATTCCGGTAATCAGCCGCTGGCTGGGCCAGCGGCTGTGTGGGGAGTGAGGGGTACACTGTCTCAGGCGCCCAGAATGCCCTCAATGGTGGTTAGTTCGTCATCGGAGAGTTCCAGGTTGTCCAGAGCCGCCACCGAGTTTTCAATCTGCTCGGGCCGACTGGCGCCAATGATGGCACTGGTCACGGCGTCGTTGTTCAACACCCAGGCCAACGCCAACTGGGCCAGGGACTGGCCTCGGGCCTGCGCCACCTCGTTGAGTGCCTGGACCTTGCTCAGGTTCTCGGCGCTGATGTCGTCCTCACTGAAGTAAATCTGTTCGCTGCGCGAGGCCCGCGAGCCCTCGGGGATGCCGTTCAGGTATTTGTCGGTGAGCATTCCCTGAGACAGCGGTGAGAACACGATAGAGCCAACGCCCTCGTGTTTGAGCACATCGGTCAGGCCGTCTTCAATCCAGCGGTCGAGCATGTTGTAGCGCGGCTGGTGAATCAGCAGCGGGGTGCCCAGGGATTTCAGGATGGCCACCGCTTCACGGGTCTTCTCCGGCGAATAGTTGGAGATACCAGCATAGAGGGCTCGACCGGAGCGGACAATGGTGTCCAGGGCACCCATGGTCTCCTCAAGTGGGGTGTCCGGGTCCATACAGTGGGAGTAGAAAATATCAAAGTACTCCAGGCCGGTACGCTTCAGGCTCTGATCGCAACTGGCGATCAGGTACTTGCGCGAGCCGCCGATTCCGTAGGGCCCGGGCCACATGTCATAGCCGGCCTTACTGGAAATGATCAGTTCGTCGCGATAGGGCGCCAGGTCCTGCTTCATGATCTGGCCAAACGTGGTTTCTGCGGAACCGTAGGGGGGGCCATAGTTGTTGGCCAGATCGAAGTGGGTGATGCCCAGGTCGAACGCCCGCTGAACCATGGCTCGGGCATTGCTCAGTGAGTCCACGCCGCCAAAATTCTGCCACAGGCCCAGAGACAGGGCCGATAACCGCACTCCACTGCGCCCGCAGCGCGGGTAGGGCATGTTCTGGTAGCGTTCGGGGTTGGGGCGGTAGACCGGATTGGGTTCTGTTGTCAGCATAATATCGCTCTTTTTTGGTGTTGACCGAGCGGACTATGGTAACGCAAAAGCAAATTCGTAGGGTAACGAGCGGGTGGGCTGGTTATACCCGGTAAGCGAGTTGAAGTGGGGCGAGTTGAAGCAGGAAAGTACAGAGGGACGGCCGGAGCAAGCAGGCTCCGGCCTTCGGAACGACCTCAGCCGCGAGCGGCCCAGACATTACACCAGCCGCTGGCCTTGACCTGTTTGCCCGGGAACAGGTTGCACCCCACCCATTCGGCCTCCAGATCACCCTTGGCGTGGATGCAGTTATTACAGCGCTGGCCCTCGGTTTCGCTGGTCTCCATGTAGTTCAGCGCCTTGGCCTGCGCATCATCCGGAGATAGCTTTTCGTCCTGAGCCGACACGGTGTGTACGGGGATCAGGGTGGCACCGGCTGTCGCTGCCGACAGCTTCAGAAAGTCTCTGCGCTTCATGGTCTTCTCCTGTTAGTACGGTTAATCACGGTTTTGTTTGATATTGTCTGGCGAACTTTAGCACAGTTAATGTATTCAGGTTCTACGTGACGCGGATGTCTTTGGATCCGTTGCGCCCCTGAAAAGGCGGCTTACCGGGGCTCTTGCATAAATTTCCGTGCCAACTGTGCAAAGTGATCGCTGGCGAGCCAGGCATCGCCGCCGGGCAGGGTGTAGTCCTGCTTGCCTCGGGCGCTGTAATCCACACCCACACCGGGCTCCCGACCCATCTGGTAGTAGCCATTTTTGACGATCGCCGGATTGGTAAAGACGCCCTCGTGGACACTGCGCTCCTCCTCGGCCACAAACTCCAGAATATCCGGCACCCCGGCCAGGTTGTCGGGCCCGAACCAGGCCTGCTTGATCGCCTGGACGTTGCGCATCCCCTCGCACAGGCCGATACCGCCGGTGTGAGGGCAAATGCGCACATCTCGCCCCTCCTCCCGGGCTTTCTGGGCCATCAGCAGAATCGCCAGGTTGTCGCCGATACCGCCCACCCGGGAGTAGTCCATCTGGATCACGTCGATGGCGTATTTTTCCCGGGTTTTACCGCTCAGATCCGGGGCGTGCAACAGGTCTTTGAAGGTGGTGGGGGAGGCGCCCTGCTCGCCGGTGGAAATGGGCATTCGCAGGGGCGGGGCGTAGTCCTCGAAGGCGCGGTCCAGCGCCTGTTGGAGCTCCACATGGGCCATGGGGCTGTGCTGGTTGCAGGGCTCCTCAAACCACTCTACCCGGTAGTCCGGGCTGGCCTGGTAGAGTTCCAGGCCAAGCTGATGCGCGAAAATGAAGGCCGAGCGGGTATCGAACACCTGATTGCTGTCGATGGCCACTTTCATTTTATCTGCTCGAGGGTCTTCCCGCTCAATGGTCTGGTACACCAGAATCATCCGCTCGGCATCCTCGTTGGCCGCTTCCAGGGCCATACGATCGATATCCTCCCGGGTCAGCAGGGTGCGGGCCTCGTCGGCCTTCATCCGCGCGGCGGAATAGCTGGCGCCCACCTTGATTTTGATCTGGGGCCAGCCCGCCTGCAGCATTTTGCGGGTCTGATCGACCAGGCCTTCCTTGCTGATTCCGCTCCAGCCGGCGGTGTTGTATGCCAGCAGCCCCTGTTGATAGATCGTGTGAACCCGCTCCTGTTTGCCGCCCTGGGCCCGCTGGAGCAGGTCCAGGGCCTCGGCCGGGCTTAACACATCGCCAATGGGTTCGAAATCGATGAATTCGAGCAGGTCCCGTGGCTCCATATCCACAATCAGTTGCCAGGCCGGTACCTGCTGGATTTTCGCGCTCAGGTCCCAGAGGGCGTTGGCAACGGCCCCGATGGCCATGCGTGAGACGCCCACACCGCCCAGCCAGCTGTAGTCGGAGTCCTGCAGCATACGCTTGCAGAAGCGGCCCAGATTGCCGTTTTTATGCAGCTCGGTGGGCGCCGGTAGCCAGTCTTCCTGGAGCAGGAAGCGGTTGGCCACCATCCGGGTGACTTCGCACATTTCCTTGAGGCCATGGCCGTTGGTGAAAATCACGCTGGTACCGCGCAACTCCGGGTGGTCGGTGAGAATCTCCAGTACCGCATTGGCGTAGGTGGGGCCACCCTGGGCAATATTGCGGGCGTCACCGCCAAAACCGGTGGGTGGAGCGCCGATGGGCTGAACGTCGATGCCAGTGATAGCAACCATGCGATTCATCTCCTGGTTTGGTTGATTGATGGAAGTATTGTCGTTGTCCGTTTCAGTATAGTCCGGGAGGCGGGGCTTGCGGGTAGCCGGGTGCTCGGACCCCAGCAGGGGGTAAAGGGAGTGAATAAAAAAGGCACCGCCGGGGTGCCTTTTTGAGTGTGGTCACAATACTGTGGGGTTACTGGTCCCACTGGGGAGCGAAATCCGGGTTGGCAATCCGCTCACCGGCGTCCAGGGCATTGATTTTTTCCATCTCACTGTCACTCAAGCGGACATCCAAGGCGGCCAGATTGGCTTTCTGGTGCGCCGGCTTGGTGGAGGAGGGGATGACCACGATGTTCTGTTGGGCCACCCATGCCAAAGCGACCTGAGCCGGTGTCACACCGTGGGCCTTGCCGATGTCTTCCAGTACCGGGTCCTTCATCACTTTACCTACCGCCAGGGGCATATAGCCGGTGACCTGCAGTCCTTTGTCCTGACAATGTTTGACCAGCTTTTTGTTCTGCAGGTAGGGGTGAACCTCAATCTGGTTGGTGACGATGTGTGCGCCACCGGGGGCTGACAGGGCCTCGTCCACCTGGGCGATGGTGAAATTGGATATCCCGATATGCTTGGTCAACCCCAGTTCCCGTGCTTCGTTTAGCTTGCCGATATAGTGCGCCATGGGGACCGCATTGTCGGGTGAGGGCCAGTGGATCAACGCAAGATCGACGTAGTCTGTGCCCAGTTTCTGCAGGCTTTCCTTGAGGCTTTCGACGGGTTTATCGCTGTCCAGGAAGTCGTGCCATACTTTGGTGGTAATGAACAGTTCGTGCCGGGGAATCCCACTCTCGCGAATGGCCTCGCCGACGGCTTCCTCGTTGTCGTAAAACTGGGCGGTATCGATGTGTCGATAGCCCAGATCCAGCGCGGATTTCACCGCGTCTTCCACCTCCTGATCTTTCAGACGGAATGTGCCCAGACCAATGGCGGGTAACACGGGTGCCTGACTCATGCAGATCTCCTCTCGATTCGTTTTGGGGTGTACTTGTCGCATGTCGCTTAAATGGTTTGAAAGACCTTATCTTGTGTCGTGGCGTCGGGATTTCAACCGGAGTTTGCCAATCATCTCCATAGCGTGAACTTATCGAACGATGGAGCCGTGTCTTCCCAGGCTGGGTCGCGGGGTGAGCAGTATGTGCACTGTCAGGAAGGACGGATTTGCTGCATACGTATTCATCCCTATGCATACGTATGCAATGTGTTGTTCGCCCCGAGCCGCCCACCTACCATCACTCCGGATAACAGCTCATAACATAAAATCCTGGAGTGAAAATAATGAAAACCCTATCAAGACAGTGGTACGCCCTGGTGCTCAGCGCCCTGGTGTTATCCTTTTCCGCATTGGTTGGCTGTGGTGGTTCCTCGTCGGGGGATTCCGGTCCCGATGTGGTCAATCCCGATCCTGACGACGACAACGACGATGATACTGGTGGCGATGACTCCGACGGGGATGATACCGACGGCGATGGTGACCACACCGCCGAGCCGCTCACCTGTGACAACCCCACCTACGCCGAGGCCATGAACCTGCGCATTTATCAGGTGATGACGGAGTCCTTCATTGATGGCGACCCGGGCATTGGTCATGGGGTGGGTTATGGAACCAGCCACCACAGCGGTGATATTCGCGGCATCATCGACAGTCTGGAGTACATCAAGGGCCTGGGCTTCAATGCCATCTGGTTGACGCCGGTTTTTGACAGTGTGCCCCTGTCCGGCCAGGATCTGGCCGCCGACCGACTGGATGCGACCGGCTACTACGCGACCAACTACTTTGCGATTGATCCGAACTTCGGCTCCATGGACGACGCCCGGGAGCTTGTCGAAACGGCCCATGAGCTGGGGTTGTATGTGTTCTTCGATGGTGTGTACGGTCACTTTAAAAATAACGCGGAAGACTATCCCTCCATTGACGGTCAAACCGTCAGTACCGGTGGTGCGAGTGTGGCCGGAACCGGTCGTATTGCCGAGTATCCGGATGATCTGGAATTTTTCAAAGAGGTCGCTACCTACTGGGTGGAGGAACTGAAAATCGACGGCTGGCGTCTGGACCAGGCCTATCAGGTGCCCCTGGATGCCTGGGTCGAGATTCGCCGCGCCGTGGAAGAAGCCTCGGCATCGGTCACCTATACCAACGCCGACGGTGAGGCAGTGAATCCACTCGGCTATATGGTCGCGGAAATCTGGAAAGGCGAAGCGGACATTGCGGCCGAGGCCTATGGGTCGGATGACAACCCTGCGCTTTGCTCGGCGTTTGATTTCCCTGTGCGGTACGCGCTGGTTCAGGCCCTGGCGGTGGAGGAGAGCGGGGCAAATAACCCGAGCGCCGCGCGACTTAGAAGCGGCTTCAATTCTTACGACGCCTATCCCGATCACGCCATCCCCAATGGCTTTATGGGCAATCACGATCTGGTGCGCTTCGGGGATCTGTTACAGCGCGGCGATATTGCCGATCCGCAAGAGGATCTTTATTGGGCGCGTCACAAAGCGGCCTACAGTTTCCTGGCGGCGTATACCGGACCCATCACCCTCTACTACGGGGAAGAGATAGGTGAGGAGGTGCCGGATTACGCCGATCAGGTTACCGCTAACTGTGCCGACCAGGGGCTGTGCGATGACCACGTTGCCCGCACCAGCGGAAAGGTCGAAGGTCTGCCCAGCGGGACTGAGCGCGAGGTGTTTGTCGCCAATGAGAAACAAGCGGAGCTGCGCGATTATCTGACGGAGCTGATGGAACTGCGCGCGGCGCAACCGGCACTGTATCGCGGTGAACGCACGGCTATTGTTGCGCCCATTGACGTGGCCGGTGCGCTCTATGCGGATTACAAAACCTATGCAGACGATGCGATCCTCTACCTGCTGAATGTGAGTAATGAACCCATCGAGACGACTTTTGAAGCCTGCGCGCTGGGAAGCACCGGAACCTTGACCAACCTGCTCACCGACGAAACCATCAACGCTGACGAGGAAGGGCGTTATCAGATCCAGATTCCGGCCAGCGCTGCACTGTTTCTGAACGTTGAGTCACCTACTGAGGACGGACCGGGTTGTACCACCAGCGATGGGCCGGTCGGGTCTGGCCCCCTGGCAGCGTGCGATACGCCCGATGCGGACGGCACCGGCCCACTCGCATCCGACATGTACATTCGCGGTTCTTACGCGGGAGGCGACGGGTTTGGTGCAACCCCAAGCGATCGTCGCTTTGGCTACAAAGGCGATAACCTGTATCAGGTTGTGGTGAACGAACCCTCGGCAACCAGCTACGGCTTCAAGTTCGCGAACGCGGAGTGGACCTATGAATTCGCCGTTGCAGGCAGCGCCGATGTCGTTCTGGGGGCAGAGCAGGCCATGGCGGTTGCGTCCGGGCCCGGAACTGAATCGTCTATCGACATTCCCGAGTCGGGGGACTATGTGTTCAGTTTTCAGATCAACGACGCACTCGACGGCGGCACCATGATGGTCAGTCAGTGCGCTGAGTGACCGCCGTTCGAATCATGGCAAAAAGGGCGCTTCGGCGCCCTTTTTTGATTATTGACAGAGTCGAGCGAGTCATCGGGGTATCGGGGTAGACTTGCGAGTTGGATCGCGTAAAATTCAGATTCATACTACAAATAATTGCAAGGACCTTTCATGACTTTTCGACACGGTGGTATTACCCTCGGAATCTTGTTAGTCGTTTTACTGGCCGGCTGCGAATCAACCCCCACTTCTGATGATGCTTATGTCTTTTCCTCTTTTCGGGGCAACGGAGAGGGCGGTTTGCACCTGGCATACAGTCACGATGGGCTGACCTGGAAGGCGTTGAAAAACGATACGACGTTCCTCGAGCCCGAGGTCGGTCAGGGGCTGATGCGTGACCCCTGTATCATTCAGGGCCCCGAGGGGACTTTCCACATGGTGTGGACCACCGGTTGGTGGGATAAGGGGCTGGGGGTGGCTCACTCCGATGACCTTGTGAACTGGTCCGAACAACAGTTCGTCCCGGTAATGGCTCACGAACCAACGGTGAGAAATACCTGGGCGCCGGAAATCATCTGGGATGATCAGAATGCTCAGTATGTGATTTATTGGGCCAGCACCATTCCGGGACAATTTCCTGAAACCGCCGATAGCGGCGACGACGGCCTGAACCACCGGATCTATTACACGACCACCAAAGATTTTCAGACCTACAGCGACACGGAGTTGTTCTATGAGCCCGGGTTCAATGTGATTGACTCCACCATCATTCCCGATGGGGATGGTTATGTCATGATCCTGAAAGATGAGACCCGTCACCCCGCCGAGAAAAATCTGCGGGTGGCTCGCAGTGACAGTCTTTATGGGCCCTGGACGGAGCCGTCCGAGCCGTTCACGCCCGAGGGCGTATGGGTGGAGGGGCCAACCCTGCTCGATCAGGGGGAGACGGTTACCGTCTATTACGACGAGTACACCAACAAACGCTACGGCGCGATGCGCACCCGTGATTTCGATACATGGACGGATATTTCAGACGAGATCAGTTTCCCGGAGGGAACCCGACACGGGACGGTACTGCCGATATCAAAAGCGACGTTGGAAGCGTTGTTGGAAGACGTAGAGTAAGGTTGGCGGCACCCCTGTGGTGCCGCCGCTTGTTGCTAACGTTTTATTCCGCCTGACTCACATCAACCAGAATCACTTTGATGTTCTGATCTTCAAAAAAGCGCACGGTCTTCGGGTCGGCTTCACTGTCCGTGATCAGAATGTCCACATCCGAGAGCGGACACAGAATGAAGTTGCTGCGTTTGTTGAGCTTGGTACTGTCCGCCAGGATGATCAGCTGATCCGCCTGCTTTTTCAGCTTCTGCTCGGTCTGGATCAACAGCGGGTCTGATTCCATGACCCCAAACTCGCCAATCCCCGGCGTTCCCATGAACATTTTGCTGGCGTGGTAATACTGGATGGTGTCGT
This sequence comes from Marinimicrobium sp. UBA4509, assembly GCF_002388575.1. Classification (NCBI taxonomy): domain Bacteria; kingdom Pseudomonadati; phylum Pseudomonadota; class Gammaproteobacteria; order Cellvibrionales; family Cellvibrionaceae; genus Marinimicrobium; species Marinimicrobium sp. UBA4509. The sequence continues at coordinate 46,852 of NZ_DGMV01000073.1, read as the reverse complement.
TCTCAAAGGCGCTCAGGATGATGCCCTGTTTCCGGTAGAGCTCCCCGCCGGGCAGCGTAATCTGGTTGTCACTGACTTCCGACAGGTCCTGGGCAAGCACAAAGGAGTTCGTCAGCACGTTCAGGTGACGGTCGGCCAGAAACTCCTTCATCATGTAGGTCGAGCTACCGCCGTTGATGATGATGAATTCACCGTCCTCACACAACTTCACTGCTTCCTGTGCGATCAGCCGTTTGACGTCGGCCCGCTGTTCCTTGGCCGCGAGAAACGCCGAGCCTGAAATGTGCGGGCGACGGACTTTCCGGTCCTGGACTTTGAGCACCTCGGCCCCACCCCGGATTTTGCGCAGCTGGCCCTGATTGGACAGCTTGGTGATGTCCCGCCGGATAGTGGCTTCAGAGGCGTTCAGTTGCGTGGACAGGTCGTTGACACTGACAAACTGTTGTTCGTCGAGAATGTCCAGCAGCAGTTTGTGGCGTTGTTTTTCCAGCATGGAAGTCGAGGCCCCGAGATGAAATGATCATGTAAAGGAAATTTGACGAAAAACTAGCATAAAATTGCCGAAAAAACAAACAAAATCAGTCATAACCTTTCACTAAAAGTCTTGGTAGCGGACGTTATTCGTGGATTTCATTTCGGGCTTGGGCGGCCGGGTCTGAGCGGCCCAGCAGATGTCCAGAAAGTCGGCGGCTTTCAGGGAGGCACCGCCAATCAGACCGCCATCGACATTGGGCAATGAAAAGATCTCCTCACTATTGCCGGGTTTTAGACTGCCGCCATAAAGCAGGGTGACGTCATCAGCGTCCAGGCCGTTGTCGGATAATTGCGCTCTGATCACGGCGTGGGTGGACTGAATGTCCGCCAACTCCGCGGATACCCCGGTACCAATCGCCCACACCGGCTCATAGGCGATGACCGCGTTGCGCAATGCGTGCGCACCACAACGATCAATCACCGTCTGAATCTGGTGGGAAATGACCGATCGGGTCTGACCCTGTGCCCGCTCCTGTTCCGTTTCACCGACACACAACACCGGGGTCAGCCCCGCAAGGGAGACCAGCTTGAACTTCTCGGCAATATCCGCGTCTCGCTCTCCCATGCGGGCCCGTCGCTCGGAGTGGCCGACGATCACATAGCGGCACTGGAGCTCCTTGAGCATGTTGACACTGATTTCACCCGTGAAAGCGCCAATACACTCGGAGCTTACATCCTGGGCGCCAAGCTGTACGATATCGGGCAGTATTGAACGAATGGATTGCAGGTAAGGAAAGGGAGGGCAGACGGCGACCTCCACGTCCTGAAGCGTCTGGGATTTCAGTCCGTGGCGAAAGTGGGTCGCCCAGAGAATATTGTCGGCCAGGCTGCCGTTCATCTTCCAGTTGCCAATCACCAGGCGTTGTTTCACGGTCTACTCCAAAATAATTCAACGGATTCGATATCAATCAATAGGGTTTGGTCACTGGGGCAGGGACTCAACAATCAGGTAATCGGTCCGGCGCGGTCCATGGGCGCCAATCTGAATCTGTTGCTCGATATCGGCGGTCCGGGACGGGCCGGTGACCAGGTTGACTGTTCGCGGCAGAGGCTGACCATCGTGCAGCCTCTCCCAGGCATCTTCGTGAAAGCGCACAATGTCCCGCTTGTCGATCAGCACGATCAGCCGTTCTACCAGAAACAACAGCCTGCTCGGGCAGTCCCGACTCAGGGACAGGATGGTCCCGGTTTCCGCCATCGCCGAGTGGGCACGCACCAGTCCCCAACTCTGAATCGGCTGTGGTGTGTCGTCGGAAAGGGTCAGTGATCCCCAATCGGATTGGCTCGCGGCGATTTGGGGGGACAGCGACAGGGTGGGGGGAACGCTCTGACTGTCCGCTTCGCGCTCCAGCCAGCGCTGAACCTGCTCCAGACTTTCCAGCTCGGTCACCACAGCGCCGTTGCGCTGGGCTTCACTGATAAAGCGCGAGACGGTTTCCACATGGCTGAGTGCCGGTTGGGCCGGCGTGTCGGCCTGCGTCTCACACAGTGTTTTGAAGACCGCTTCCAGGTCCTCGCCCGCGTGGTCGCTGCCGATGGACTGACGAATGCGCTCGATAATACGGGTGCGACTATCCATGACGACGGTTCTCCGGGTGTGATTGACGCTGCTGTTGCCGCCACTGAGTCTGGAAGCTGGACCCCTGCGGCGCAGAGAAATCCCGGTACCGGGTCCAGCCGGACATCATCGGCAGTGAGCGGAAGCGTCCCCGGCTGCCTGCCAACCAGCGCAACACCTTCACCGCAGGACTGGTCAGCCGCCGGTAAAGTCCGGGGCGGCGGCTGAGTCGGCAAAACAGTTTAACGGCCATCGTTGATGCCTTGGAACGGGTCGCTTCACGCTGCTCTTTGTCCCGTAACTTGCGCATCAGGCCGGGCAGGGGAATGCGCACCGGGCACACCGATTCGCAGCGACCGCAGAAGGTACTGGCATTGGGCAGCTGATAGTCATCTTTGCCGTGGCGCAGCAGGGGGGTGAGCACGGCGCCCATGGGGCCGGGGTAGACGCTGTTATAGGTGTGCCCGCCCACAGATTGGTAGACCGGGCAGTGATTCATACAGGCACCGCAGCGAATGCAGTGCAGCATGTCCTGGAATTCCGTGCCCAGAATTTCCGTGCGCCGGTTGTCCATCAGGACAATATGAAAATTCTCCGGCCCGTCTTTATCCTGGGCGCCCTTGGGGCCGGTAAAAAAAGTGGTGTAGGTGGTAATGTCTTGCCCGGTGGCGCTGCGGGCCAGTACCCGGAGGATGGCGCTGGCGTCTTTCCAGGTGGGAATCACCTTGTCGATGGACGTGGTCACGATATGGGTTTTGGGCAGCGTCGCCGTCAGATCGCCATTGCCTTCATTGGTCACAATCGCGGCGGTGCCGGTCTCGGCAATCAGCATATTGGCGCCGGTGATACCCACATCCGCCTGCAGGAACCGCTCGCGGATCACGTCCCGGGCTTCGTTGACGATCGACTCGACCGCGTCAAGATCCCGCTCGCCCAGCGGATGATTGTCCCGGAACAAGGCCTGAACCTGCGCCTTGGTTTTGTGCAGTGCCGGGGCGACGATGTGGCTGGGGCGTTCATGTGCCAGTTGGATGACATATTCGCCCAGGTCGGTTTCCTGAGGTTCGATGCCCGCCTCTTCGAGCGCCTCATTCAGCTCGACCTCTTCGCCCACCATGGACTTGCCCTTGGTGACAGTTTTGGCCTCGTACTGACGACACAGTCCGACGACGGTCTCGCGCATCTGTTCGGGGGTTTCGACCCAATGGACCTGTCCGCCGGCGTCCTGCACTTTCTTTTCAAAGTGCAGCAGGTAAATATCCAGATTTTTCAGCGCACGCTGGCGTGCGCGCAGGGCGCGATCGCGCATGGCCTCGAAGTTGGGTACGCGCTCGATCGCCGCCTGGCGTTTGTGCACAAAGCCTGAGCCGGCCTTTTCCAGGGCCTGCTGCAGGTTGTCATCATCCAGGGCGCCCCGGGAGCGGGCGATGAAGTCCGGTTCCTGTATCTGGACGCCGCTCATGATGTTTCCCCGGAGTCGGCGGCGGCTTCGCCGATAGCGGGCGCGGCGAGATCACCCGCCAGCACTTCGGCAATATGACGCACCTGAACCACAGAATTGCCGGAGGCCGGGTCGGCATCCCGTTGCAGCTTGCCGGCAATATTCAATAGGCAGGACAGATCCCCGCCCAGTACCATGGAGGCGCCGGATTGTTGAATGTTTCGGGTTTTGTCGCCGACCATGCGGTTGGAGACATCCGAGTACTTGACGCAGAAGGTGCCGCCAAAGCCGCAGCAGACATCGGTGTCGGCCATCTCGGTCACCTCGACCCCTGAGCACTGCTTCAACAGGCGACGCGGCTGCTGCTTGATGCCCAGCTCGCGCAGGCCCGCGCAGCTATCGTGATAGGTCACTTTCTGTGAGCTCAAATCGATGTTGGGTGTGTCCGGGGTGTAGTCCAGCACATCCGTGAGAAAACTGGTCAGCTCAAATACCTTGCGGCAGAAGGCCTCGACTTCGGCACTTCGGGGATCCCCGGCGAACAGTTCGGGGTAGTGCTCCCTGATCATGCCACCGCAGGAGCCGGAGGGCGCAACGACGTAATCAAAGTCTTTGAAACTCTGCACAATGTTCCAGGCCAATGCGCGGGTCTCGTCGGGAAGCCCGTTGTTGAACGCGACCTGTCCGCAGCAGCTCTGTTCCGGCACGCTGACGGTGCAACCGGCCTGCTCCAACAGCTTTACGGTCGCAAAGCCGATGCTGGGCCGTATCAGGTCCACCGGGCAGGTAATAAACAGGCCGACATGAGGGCCTTGTGATGACTGGTTATTCGACATAATTATCCGTCTGATTCACAGCGACCGGGAAGGGTAAAAACGGTGCCGACCGACACATTGAAGCCGGCACCCAATGCACTACACAATACCGGAACGGCTGCCACCGGTATCAGGGCGAGCCACCGCCGCCTGCTCGCGGTACTGGGAGGCCCGGTAGGTGGCGAGCGGATTGATCGCAGCGTTTTTCCGGAAACGGGCCATGGCCAGGATCGGAGACACGTCGACGTTGAACGCTTCTTTCAGTGTGTTGCTCGCCATCAGGGCATCATTGTCCTGCTGGTAACCTTCCAGTGCTGTGCGGTCAACCAGCAGGGCCTTAATGTAAGAGCGCTGCACCTCAATCGCGGAATTGATCAGACTTTCGATCGGGTCGGTGACATTGTGCGATTGATCGAGCATATAGGCCGGTGAAAAACCGGGCTGTTTGCGGTGCTCGGCATCCACCAGTTCGTTGAATATCAGGAACTGCTGGTAGGGATGAATGGAGCCGCTGTCCAGATCATCATCGCCGTACTTGCTGTCGTTGAAGTGGAAGCCGCCCAGCTTCTTGAACTGAATCAGGCGCGAGACGATCATCTCGATGTTGACGTTGGGTGCGTGATGGCCCAGGTCCACCAGAGACTTGCACCGCTCGCCGGTTTCCATGGCCGCCAGGATGTTGCTGCCCCAGTCCTGAATGACTGTAGAGTAGAAGGCCGGCTCGAACATCTTGTGTTCCAGGTGCATTTCCCAGTCACCGGGCAGGGCAGCGTAAATGGCCTTGGCGCTGTCCAGGTAGCGCTCAAACGCGCGCTGGAAGTGTTGTTGGCCCGGATGGTTTGAGCCATCGCCGACCCAGACCGTCAGGGTGTCGGAGCCTAGCTTTTTACCCCACTCAATCACCTGGATGTTGTGGGCGACGGCCTGCTCGCGTACCGCCGCACTGGTATGAGTGAGGCTGCCGTACTTGTAGGACTGCGCCTGGTCCGGCTGATCCTGGAAGGTATTGGAGTTCACTGAACTCCAGCTCAGGCCGTAGCTGTCGGAGTGGGCTTTCAGTTCACTGAAGTCATCCACCACGTCCCAGGGAAAGTGGGGCGAAATGGCGCTGGCACAACCCGAGAGCTGATGGATGACCGCGCAGTCTTCCACCTTCTCGAAAATGTTTCGCGGTTCACCGACGCCGGGAAAGCGGGCAAAGCGGGTGCCGCCGGTGCCGGTGCCCCAGGAGGGCACGGCGATGTCGAAGGCCTGCGCTTTTTCGGTCAGGGCGTTGATATCAACTCCCTTGCGGGAGAGCTGCTCCCCCAGAACCTCGAAATCCCGGTTGAGATTGGAGGCCAGTTTGTCGTTGTGCGCCGAGACGACGTCAGGCTGAATGGCGTATTTCATGATTATTTTCCTGCTGGCTCGGGTTATCGGGTAAAGGACGGCGCGTGACCGGCATCGACGTTGATAATATTGCCGGTGGACTTGGCCGACAGATCCGCCGCGAAGAAGTAGGCGGCCTCGGCGATGTCTTCCGGCAACACCGAACGCTTGAGCATACTGCGCTGGCGGTAATGCTCTTCCAGTTCTTCGTTACTGATATCGTACGCTGCGGCACGCTCCTGGCGCCACTCGCCGTCCCAGATTTTGGAACCGCGCAGTACCGCGTCGGGGTTGACCACATTGCAGCGAATACCCAGAGGGGCTCCCTCCAGCGCGATGCAGCGGGCCAACTGGATTTCGGCGGCTTTGGCTGTGCAGTAGGCCGACGCACCGGGAGAGGCCACCAGGCCATTCTTGCTGACGATAAAGACCACGGAGCCGCCGGTGCTCTGCCGTTTCATCAGTTTGAAGCCTTCGCGACCGACCAGGAAGTAACCGGTGGCCAGGATGCTGATGTTCTTGTCCCACAGGTCCAGGCTGGTTTCATCCAGCGGGGCGGAGCTGGCAATGCCGGCGTTGGACACCAGAATGTCGATGCCGCCGAACTCCCGGGCAACCTCGGTCATGGCGCCGGCGACCGATTCGGGTTTGGTCACGTCGCAGTGCACCTGGCGAATGACATCTTTCCCGAACGCCTGAGTCAATTCGCTCTGTGCGCGGTCGAGACCGGCCTGGTCAATGTCGGCCAACATGATACAGGCGCCTTGCTCGGCCATACGGATGGCCGTGGACTTGCCGATACCTCCGGCGCCACCAGTGATGAAGGCGATGCGGCCGGCCAGAGACTTGGGCTTGGGCATGCGCTGCAATTTCGCTTCTTCAAGCAGCCAGTATTCAATATCAAACGCTTCCTGCTCCGGCAGGCCCACATACTCGCTGACGCCGTTGGCTTCGCGCATCACATTGATGGCGTTGACGTAGAACTCACCGGCAATGCGCGCGGTGGCCTTGTCTTTGGCAAAGGTGATCATGCCGACCCCCGGCACCAGGTAAACCACCGCATTGGGGTCGCGCATGGCCGGGCTGTTGCCCCGCTTGCAACGATCGTAATACGCCGCGTAATCCTCGCGATAGGCTTCAAGTTGCTGATCCAATCCCTTCACGCAGCGTGCCAGTTCAGCATCAAGGTCCTTGGCGGTGGGGTCGAAATCCAAAACCAGCGGGCGGATCTTGGTGCGCAGGAAGTGATCCGGGCAGGACGTGCCCAGGGCGGCCAGTGGCTCCAGGTCTTTGGAATTCACGAACTGCAGCACGGTATCGGAATCGTTGAAGTGGCCGATTTTGCGTTGCTCGTTGGTGATTTTGCCGCGAATCAGGGGCATCAGTTCGCTGATGACGGTTTGCCGACGGCTGTCATCCAGGGGGTTGTCATACTTGATGCCGCCGAAGGCGTCGGTTTTGTTGTTTGCTTCCAGCCAGTCCTGCGCGCGTTGAATGATGTTCAGCGTGGTCAGGTAACAGTCTTTGGATGTGGGGCCCCAGGTAAAGATACCGTGACCTTCCAGCATGATGCCCTTCAGGTTGGGATTGTCTTTGGCTACTTTTTCCAGCTTCAGCCCCAGGTCGTAGCCCGGACGCTGCCAGGGCAGCCAGCCCATTTCGCCTTCGAAAATCGTTTCGGTCAGTTCTTTGCTGTTCTTGGTGCAGGCAATGGCGATGGCGGCATCCGGGTGCATGTGGTCTACATGCTTATGGGGGATGTAGGCATGCAGCGGGGTATCGATGCTGGCGGCGCGGGGGTTCAGGTTGAAGGTGCAGTGGGGCAAGTAGCCCACCATCTCGTCTTCGTGCTCCAGGCCCCGGTACAGGTCTTTCAGTTGATGCAGCTTCTCCATATAAAGGGTGGAGAAACCATCGAGTTTGATCGAGCCCAGATCACCCCCGGAGCCTTTTACCCAGAGCACCTCGGCGTCCTGACCGTTCAGTGGGTCCTTCATGGTGAGTTTGGCCGAGGTGTTGCCTCCGCCGAAGTTGGTGATGCGCAGGTCGGAGCCGAGCAGGTTGGAGCGGTACTTCAACAGCTCGGGCTCGCTCATCTTGGCGGCTTCTTGATCATTCCAGAGGTTATCTAATTTCGAGGCCATGGTCGTCGCTCTTATTTCAGGTGAATAATGGATTCATAATCCGAATTTCTGATTGAGAGTGATTATAAATGAGCAAAAATGGAGGGTCAAGGTGAAGTTGATCGAATCTTTATGGGTTTTGAGGTTGTTTAAATGCTATTTTGACGTTATTGTTCATAACTGATCATTAATGTTCAGTTCGAGCCTGCCTGTCGCGGCCCGAACCCTCGAATACCGTCAACAATACAAATAAGTATAGTGAACATGCCGTCCCACGATGAGTTTGAGCAGGCGCCCTTGCGGCCCGATCAGTTGAAGCCCGCCCGCCATTTTGCCGCCAGTTATGCCGGTGAGCATGTGGCGGGCACGGAATTTGTCATTGGCGCCAGCTTTGTGGCCTGGGGCGTTGGTGTTGCCGATGTGCTCTGGGGGCTGCTGTGGGGCAACCTGGCGGCGGTACTGACCTGGGGCCTGGTGTGTGCACCGATCGCGGTGGACACGCGTCTGACGCTCTACGCCTACCTGAAGAAAATTGGCGGGAAGGGGCTGATCAACCTTTATAGCGTTGTGAATGGTCTGCTTTTCTATGTGTTGGCGGGCGCCATGATCACGGTATCCGCCTCGGCGGCCCGAGTTCTTTTCGGTATCGGCCCGCAGGTTGAGTGGTACCCGACCGATCCCGCCTTCGTGGCTGTGGCCCTGTTGGTGGGTGCTGTGGTGACCATTGTCTCTACCAAGGGGTTTCGTCGTCTGGCGGTGTTTGCGCAAGTCTGCGCACCCTGGATGATCATGATGTTTGTGGTGGGCGGCTTGACCATGCTCACCGTTCTGCGTGACGCGACTCCGCTCGCGCCCGAGTCCTCTTTCCTGCAGCGGCTGCTATTGATCGCCGATTCTCACATATGGCGCGGTGACGAAGACGGGCTCGGGCTCTGGCATGTGGCGGCTTTTGCCTGGGTGGCCAACCTGGCCATGCATGGCGGCCTGTCAGATATGACCATATTGCGCTATGCCAGAAAGTCGTCCTACGGGTTTCTGTCTGTGTTGGGGATGTTTATTGGCCACTATCTGGCCTGGGTGTGCGCCGGCGTGATGGGCGCCGGGGCGGCGCTCGTTCTCAATACCTCCATTGAGAAACTGGATGCGGGCTCGGTTGCCTATCAGGCCCTTGGCGCGACCGGGATATTGGTCGTCATCATCGCGGGTTGGACAACGTCCAATCCGACCATTTACCGGGCCGGGCTAGCGTTTCAGTCATTGCATCCCCGGTGGCGTCGCACCACGGTCACCGCCATTACCGGTGCGGTGACTACCGTCATCGCCTGTTTCCCGTTTGTGTTTACCCAGTTGATGAGTTTTGTGGGCCTGATGGGGCTGATCCTGGCGCCGATTGGCGCGGTCATTGTGACCGAACACTGGATCTTTCCCCGGATTGGCCTGACCCGATACTGGAACCATTATCGAAAGGCCTATCTCAATTGGCCCGCATGCCTGGCCTGGCTTCTGTCTCTGTGCGCGGCATGGGGTTTTCACCGTTTGGGCATTCATCTGTTTTTCCTGCTCATTCCGACCTGGGTTACCGCGACGGCCGTGTATACCGCCCTGGCGGCCTGGAGTGGGGCGGCCAGATCCTACCTGCAATCTTCGGTGCACGAAGCGGAGGAGGCGCAGCGCAAGCAGGCCGAACAGCAGTATCTGCATGCGCCCCAGACGCGAGCTGGCGCTGACGCAGGCCGCTTCGGTTCGCCCGCCATGGCCGCATCCGCTGTGGTGGCGATCGGCTCGTTGTTGGTTTGCTTGGGGCTTGGGCTGTACAGCGTCGATTCGGGTAACATTGACCTGGTCAAACACTGGGTCTTTCTTCCAACGGCGACTTATCTGATCTCGGCGACCCTCTGGTCCCACTTGAAAGAGAAGCACGCCCAACGTTAACCGGAACACTTGACTTGAACCGGGGTGAATCATGCAGCTATCCCGGCGACAACACGACATGGTGAATTTGTCTCAATGAGTAACATTCTGATTCTGGATATTGGTAAAACCAACATTAAAGTGCATGTTCTCGATGAGCATCTCGAGAGTCGGTTCGAGAAAACCAGGCGCAATGCCGTGGTAGAGAATCCGCTTTATCCCCACTTCGATGTGGATGCCATATGGGACTGGTTCTGCGAGGCGGTTCGCGAGGTGTCGGACGCGTTTTCCATCACCGCAATCAGTGTCACCACCCACGGCGCTACGGCGGCCCTCGTTGATAGGCAAGGCTCCGGTAATGGGCTGGTGCTTCCGATTCTGGATTATGAATACGCGGGCCCTGACGCAATAACTGGGGACTACACCGGCGTTCGACCGGATTTCTCCGAAACCCGCTCTCCCGATCTGTCGGCGGGCCTGAACCTGGGGCGGCAATTGTACTGGTTGCAGCAACGGTTTCCCCAGGCGTTCGGGCAAGCCACCGATATTCTGTTGTACCCCCAATACTGGGTGTGGCGGATGACCGGTGAGCGCTGCGCCGAAAGAACCTCGCTCGGTTGTCATACCGACCTTTGGGCTCCGGAGCGAAACGATTACTCATCGCTGGTTGATCGGATGGGGTGGCGAGCACTGTTTCCCGAGCTGAAAACCGCCGACAGTCTGGTGGGCCCGGTGTGTTCCGATTTCATCGCCCGAACCGGTTTGCCCGCTTCCTGTCAGGTTGCGGTGGGCATCCATGACAGCAACGCCAGTTACTTGCGGTATCTGCTCCAGAATGATGGCCAGCCTTTCTCTGTGATTTCTACCGGAACCTGGGCGATCACCATGACCAACAGCGGAGGTAACGCCGAACTCGACGAATCCCGGGACATGCTGATGAATGTCGATTGCCGGGGGACTCCGGTGCCCTGTGCCCGCTTTATGGGCGGGCGGGAGTACGAAGCCATCTGTTACCGCCTGGGATCCTATCCGGAGGAGCCTTTCAGTGTTGAGGATATCGACACCGTCCTGGCGGACGCCGTCTACGCGCTGCCTCAGTTCTGTGATACCTCGGGCCCGTTTTCCGGAACGCCGGGGCGAATTGTGGGGAGTATCGATCGCATAAACGGGGCCGCTCTGGCGTCGGTTTACAGTGCATTGATGCTGGACCTTGAGCTCGATCTTCTCAAGGCTCGGGGCGCGGTGTTTGTTGAGGGGGCCTTCCTGAAGAACAGCCTGCTGTGCAT
>NZ_DGMV01000073.1:33512-35737 GCF_002388575.1 Marinimicrobium sp. UBA4509 | reverse complement strand
AACAGCCTGCTGTGCCGAATGCTTGCAACGCTGCGCGGTGATAATCCGGTGTATCTGTCCAATGACTCGACGGGAACCGTCAAGGGCGCGGCGTCTCTGGCGCTTTCCGACCCGCAAAGTCCCGAAGGCGGAACCCTTTGTGAGCCATTGTCGATCGACGGTCTGGATCACTACAGGGCGCAATGGCGGAACTATTGTCAGGCGTTGGCAGTGGAGTCTTCGGCTGCATCGCTCTGAGAAAAGTCGCATCGTTTCTATAGCCAATCAACCTTATCGACCAAATGCAGGTTCAATCATGAAAATAACGTTGCATAACACCAAGCGCTCATTCCGCCGGGCCCCGCTGGGACTGCTGTTGCTCGTCACACTGCCCGGTTGTGGTACCGCATTGAATGACAGCGATCCATCGGTGGCGAAGGGAGCGGATCAGAAGGTAATAAAACTGGCCGACGTAAAATCCGGAAGCCAGGACGGCCGGTTCCTGGAGCACCTGAATCGCGGATTGGTGGCGATACCTTCTGATAAGGGTGTGCTTGTTTCCTGGCGACAGTTGTATCAGGACCCTGACGGTCTGTCATTTTCAGTGTATCGGAACGGCGAATTGATTTCGGAGCAGCCCATTAACGGGCGTTCCAACTTTATGGACCCGGAAGGAAAAGCCGGTGACGAGTATCAACTGAAAACCGATGGCCAGATCGTTGATGTGGCAACCACCTGGAGCGCCCCTTATCTTGAAATTCCGTTGGATGTGCCGGAAGACGGTGTGACGCCCGATGGTGATCGCTATCACTACACCGCCAACGATGCCAGCGTTGGCGACCTGGATGGCGATGGCCAGTATGAAATCATTCTCAAGTGGGATCCTTCAAACGCAAAAGATAACTCCCAGGGTGGCTATACGGGTAACGCCCTGATCGATGCCTATACTCTGGACGGTGAACGGCTCTGGCGGATCGATCTGGGCCGGAATATCCGCTCCGGTGCCCACTACACCCAGTTCATGGTGTATGACTTTGATGGCGATGGCCGCGCGGAGATCGCCATGAAAACCGCTGATGGAACCGTGGATGGAGAAGGCAATGTGATCGGGTCGGCGGACGCCGATTGGGTCTCTCACAGCGGGAATCCTGAGGTGAGAGACCGCACGGGATCAAAGGTTACCGAAGACGGGCGCTATCTGGGTGAACTCAAAGGACGAATTCTCAAAGGCCCGGAGTACTTCTCCGTGTTCGATGGCGAAACCGGTCGGGTTCTGGATACCAAGCCCTATATACCCCAGCGTGCTCCGGGCAACGATAACCCGACGATGGATGAGATGAAGTCGCTGTGGGGGGATGGCTATGGCAACCGGTCTGAGCGCTATCTTGCCGGTGTTGCCTTTCTGGACGGCGAGATGCCCAGTATCGTTATGGCCCGTGGCTACTACGAGCGCACCGTTATTGCCGCTTACGATTTCCGGGATGGCGAAATTTCTACCCGGTGGACCTTTGATACCCTGTCAGAGGAGATACCTGACGAGTACGCCGGGCAAGGCAATCATCAGCTGTCCGTAGCGGATATCGATGGCGACCGAAAAGATGAAATCATTTACGGTGCCATGGCCGTCGATCACGATGGTTCCCCGAAATGGAGCACTGGGTTCGGTCATGGCGATGCTCTGCACGTATCGGATCTGGACCCGGAAAACCCAGGCCTTGAAGTGTTTGGTGTTTATGAGGACATTCGCGGAAACGGTGGCATTGGCTCCGCACTGATTGATGCGCAGAGCGGCCGGGTCCTCTGGACGAAAAGCGCCCGGAAAGACAATGGCCGGGGGCTGGCCGCCAATATTGATCCGCGCTTCCCCGGCGCTGAGGTCTGGGCACTGAATGCGCCGGAGTTGTTCGATATCAACGGAAAATCCACCGGCGCCCAGCGTCCTGGTCCGGTCAATTTTGCCGTCTGGTGGGATGGTGACCTGCAGCGAGAGCTGCTCAATCACAATACCGTCTACAAGTGGAATTGGGAAACCGAGCAGGTCGATACTCTGATGGAGGCCAGTGGTATGACCTCCAATAACGGAACCAAAGCCACTCCGGCGCTATCGGGTGATATTTTTGGTGATTGGCGCGAGGAGATTATATTGCGCTCGGAGGATAATCGGTTTCTCCGGATCTACTCCACTCCTATTCCCAGCGAGCACGGATTCACCACGCTGATGCATGACCTGCAATACCGGCTCGCCA
>NZ_DGMV01000073.1:29080-33418 GCF_002388575.1 Marinimicrobium sp. UBA4509 | reverse complement strand
CGCCATTGCCTGGCAGAACACGTCCTATAATCAGCCTCCCCATCCCAGCTTCTATATTGGAAGTGATCACGAATGAGGACCATCCCTGGGGGGCATAGAGTGGTCGGTGCCGCGATGCTGGTCGCGTTCGCACTGGGTGCCTGTAGTATGCATTCGCTCAAGGGCGACTGGCCGAGGTCTCAGGCCGCAGGGGTCGATCAGATTCCGCTGGGGCCTGAGGCGTTCTCGGGAAGTTCGGTCAATGTGGTGGCCGGAACCCGCCAGATGCTCTTTACTCACGGCGGGCACCAGTACGCCGGGTACTACGACCCCGAAGGCCGGGTGATCCTGGCCAAGCGCCCATTGGGCTCGTCGCACTGGCAAAGGAGGGAGACCCCGTTTTTTGCCAATACGCGGGATGCGCACAACTCCATCAGTCTGATCGTGGACGGAGGGGGTTATCTGCATCTCGCGTGGGGGCATCACGATTCGCCGTTGAGCTATAGCGTCGCTGAAGCCCCCGGCAGTCTAGAGATGACGGACCCTATGGAGATGGTCGGCTCTGAGGAGGATAAAGTCACCTATCCGCAATTCTTCCGGCTCAGCAACGGCAACCTGTTGTTTGTTTACCGGGATGGTGCGTCGGGTAGGGGGAAGGTGGTTCTGAACCACTACGATGCACAGCGCCAACGCTGGACCCGAAGACAGGATAACCTCATCGACGGAGACGGGGAGCGAAGCGCTTACTGGGACATGGTGGTTGGCCCCGACGATACGCTGCATCTGGCATGGGTGTGGCGAGAGTCGCCCGACGTCGCCACCAATCACGATCTGCTGTATGCAGAATCAGTGGATGGCGGGGATACCTGGCGACGTCGCGACGGTACGCCGTACAGGCTCCCGATCACCCAACGTAGCGCAGAGGTTGCCCACGTCATCGAGCAGAACAGCAACCTGATGAACCCTCCCGCCGTTGCGGTTTCGGCAAACGGCGTTCCTTTTGTGACCTCCTACTGGTCTGAAAACCCGGGTGATAATCCGGGGTTCAACATTGTGTACCCCTCGTCAGAGGGCTGGAATTTTATTGCCGGACCCAAGGCGGCGCAGCCGTTCACTCTGGCGGGAGGCGGTACCAAGAAGCCTCCGATCTCCCGGGCGGCGTTGCTGGTGGAGGAGAACGCGGAGCGAATTCACCTTGTGTATCGCAGTGACCATCACGGTGGACGCGTTTTAGGCGCTTCGTTAACGAATCTCTCCGGGGCTGAATGGCGTTACCGGTACCTGACTGAGAGTTCGGTTGGCGCTTGGGAGCCCTCCATCGATCCGGCGCAATGGTCTGGCAATCAACAAGCTCATATGTTGTTACAGCGTGTGGCGCAGGTTGATGGCGATGACACCGTTGGAAAACAGCAGGAAGCAACCGCCATTCATGTGTTGGAGTGGCGCCCTCGCTAAGAACTGACTCGCGGAAGTCCTGCCCGGCGAAACGAGACAGATAACGACCTTAAATGATTTATAACGATTGTTATTGATTTAAAATGATTGACGAGTTGGCTGAAAAAACCTACCATGGTGTGGAAGTTGGGATTCAGGTTGCTCCGTTGATAGTACACCCGGTGTCGCACAGAGAGCATTCTCTCACCCGGCCCCTCGAGTCCGCTCAATAGCTTTTCTCAGGTCCGGTGTTCTCCTGTCTCCTGGTTTACCAGCGCCGACTACCACCGAGCAATCACGACTTCTGATCTCCTCCTCGGCTTGCTGCTGATTCTCCAATCAGCAGCTTTTTTTGTCTGACGTTTCCCCTCTCAGTCGAGCACAAAAAAAGGCACCCAAAGGGTGCCTTAAAGGGGGTGTTGCTTAAGGAGAGCACTTACATCCGGTAGGTGAAACCAGCGGAGAACATGCGGCCAGACCACTGGAGGTCATTGGTCCGTCCGACACCGGAGGTTTCCAGCTTCACTTCTTTACCCAGGTTCCGCGCATCGACGTAGAACTTCAGGTTTTCATCATAGGTATAGGTGATCTTACCGTCGATGTAACCGCTGGCATCCACGAATACCGGCAGGCCGTCAAACACGCGCGAATAGTATTCATCGCGGTAGTTGTAGGCCAGCTTGAGGCTCCAGGTGTCGTCCTCGTAGAAGGCTTCGAGGTTGTAGGAGTTCTCTGACTGGCCACGCAACGGCATCTGCTCGCCGGTCAGCGGGTTGAAATCATCTACGTTATCGGCGGTGATATAGGTGTAGTTGGCTTTCGCACCGGTGTTGTTGAAAGGCTCGGGCAGGAAGTCAAAGAAAGTAGAGGCCTGAAATTCAAAGCCCTTGGTAGTGATACCCTCTTTGTTCACCTGCTGGCGAACATCCCATAGGGTGCCGTCGTTGAAGAAGTCCACGTCCTGCTGAGTTTCTGCACCGAAGATGTAGCTGGTGATGTCCTTAACGAAATAGGCACCGGACAGAATGGAGCTTTCATTCGGATACCAGGTCAAAGCCACCTCACCCTGAGTCGCGCGGTAGGGATCCAGGTCCGGGTTACCTGCGGTACAGGTGTTCGGGATCATCTGATCACGTGCGAGCGGATAATCGCGCAGAGTACAATCGGCGTTGATGTTCAGGTCGTTGATCTGCGGACGAGCCATTACTTTCGCCACGCCCAGATAGGCTTCCAGCCCTTCGATCATTTCCAGGGTCAGGTTCAGGCTGGGCAGGACATCCACGAAGTCTTCCTCGACGGTCTGGCGACCTTCGAAAGCGCGCGGATCATCCGGATCTTCGACACCGGCCAGGTCTTCGCCGTTGGGGCCGTAAATCGGGTTGCCATCTTCGTCGGTCTGCTCTACGAGCACCCGGATGCGAGTGAAGCCTTCCGATTCGGTCTGAGTGCGGGCGACCCGAACACCAAAGTTACCACGCAGTACCATGCTGCCGACATCGGTCTCGAAATCGGCCTGTACGTAGGCGGACTGGGTCTGGACATTGATGTCGTAACGGCTGTCGATGGGTTGCAGGTTACCGCGCGCCGCTTCGGCGGAACTGAAGCCGCTGCGTTCAAGCAGGGCCGCCAGGTAAGGCTCGGTATCAACGGCCATGTAACTCTCGATGATATCCACGCCAGGGTTGTAATCCCGGAAGAACTTGTCCGTCGCAAAACGGTTTCCAAGCAGCACCGCCTCGTGATCGTCCTGGGTCCAGATGCGGGTTTCACCATCGACGGTATAGGGGTTGCCTACGGTCTGCATCAGGTTGTAGCCCCAGGCGTTGTTGGCGAAGTCCTGGTCGGTGGCGATAAAACCGGTACGGTAGGCGGTGAAAAAGCTCTGCTCGGGACTGTAGGTCACATCAAATTTGGCAATATTCTCAGATGCTTCGCTCTGGGAAGGCGCGTACTTGAAGCGGTCCAGAGAGGTGTACTGAGTGCCGTCATTGTAGTTGAAAGTATTGAAGGTATCTTCAACGTCGTCCTGATTGATGATGTAGGCGTCGGTAAAGTCGATTTCCGGAAGGTCATTGACCTGAGTAACGACAATTCCCCCCACGTTGTTCTGGGCGGTCTGGGTATCCCGGGAATCGATGTCTTCAAAGGTGGTGGACCGAGCGATATAGCCATCGATCGCCAGGTTGTCGTTGATATAGTCGAACCCGGCACGCATCACCTTGCGCTCCTGGGTCCAGTCAAAGTTCAGGGTCCGGTTTCGGATGGTGGCACCAATAGGTGTGCCGGCCGCGTTCATACCATTGGTTACGAATTGGGTAACGTTCTTGTTGGCATCGACCACTGCGCTGTCGATATCAAAGGCCGAACCGACTTCTACCTGGAAGTTTCGGTCGGTCGCCAGTTTTTCACGCTCACCGTCGGTATAGGATAAGTCGAAAGACAGGTTGTCGGTTACCGCGTACTGCATTTCGACGTTGGCTGACAATCGGTTTTCCTCGCGACCCCAGATACTATAACGCGGGGTGCTTGGGCTGTATTCGTGCCACTGCTCCAGGCAAGCTGTTTCGCTGGCTGAATCGAGCCCCGCATCCATACACTCCTGTTGGGTGGAGTAGTCTGCATAAAGCTGGTCGACTGAGGTTTTGCTGGCGACCCCGTCAACATCGTGGTATTTCTGCCAGTTGGTGTTACGCAGGCCGTGCAGCATGGTGTGCACATCAGAGCCAGTAATATTCACCAGGAAGCCCAGACGATCGGATGCTTTGTAGACGCCGGTCAGGTTGTACTTGGGCATAACCTCATCAATCATGGAGTTATACTGGGCTTCGCCATTGATTGATAGGAAATTTTCTTCAAATTCGTTGGGTTTGCGCGTGTTGATCTGAATGGTACCGCCCACGCCACCTTCGGTGAGTCGTGCCTCAG
>NZ_DGMV01000073.1:23781-28997 GCF_002388575.1 Marinimicrobium sp. UBA4509 | reverse complement strand
CCGCCCCCTTCGGTGAGTCGTGCCTCAGAGCCCTTATAGACGTCAATTGACTTGACCAGCTCTGAGGCCATATCCCGGAAGTCTACACTGCGGCTGCCGCCCATACCCATGGCGGTCACACCGTTCAGCTCAACTCGCACCAGGCCTGACTCAACGCCACGAACACTGACGGAGGTACCTTCACCCATATCGCGGTTGAGCTGAATGCCGGAAATTCGCTGCAGTGCTTCACCGATGTTCTTGTCGGGGAATTCACTGATGTCTTCGGCCACCAGGGAGTCCATCATGGTGCCGGCTTCGCGCTTCCGATCCAGAGCACTTGTGTAGCTCTGACGGATGCCGGTGACCAATACCTCTTCAAGCACGGTATCTTCGGACGACGCGTTGTCGTTCTGAGATTGGCTTTGCTGTTCGTCGTCCTGTTGCTCTTGCGCGTAGGCGTTGGTCACCATAAAGGTGCTGCATGCGGCCCCGGCCAGAACAATGGAAGCAATACGACTGGCTAGTGAATTCTTTTTAAAGAGTGGTGTTGTCTTGGTGCAATCAAGCTTTTCAGACTGATTGTAGTTATTCATTATTAAATCCCGCCTTAAATGTTAGTAAGTGGAAATTTTATGTAATGGTTACTTTGCTAACAGTCCCCATAGTATAACCAAAAAAAATCAAATTCAACAAAATGTAACCACAATAACCCTGCGTTGCAGTCACTAGCAGTCATTTCAATCTCAAATAGATTTTAAAACTGACTTTATTATTCCGTTTAAGAATAATATTCCGGTTTTAGGTGCATATATAGAAGTGCCTGGATGGCTGTGCCTGGTGGCGCTGGAGTAATTGGCCGTCAGTGCGATATCCGGCAGTGCGCTCAGTGGTTCCCCGGGGTGCCGCCCCATAGCGTGGGCCTGCATGACACCGTTCCCGGAAGGTATATGGTCAATAGAACCTTATGTGGCGTAGGCAGGATGGCCTCGTTTTCTTCGCAACCCTGCCTTGGCGGAGAGAGGGAGGTGTGGCTTTTAGAAGTTTGAAAACTATTGGAAAACAACGACGAAAAGCACTAGAATCGTGATTGAAGCTGATGTAATATGATCATTGATGGTTTTTTGTTAGCAGTTACATAATGATAAATGACTAATTCCGTTGGTCTTTTCACCCTAAATAAGAATTCAGTTTCATCGCCATGTAGTTTTAACCGCTAATTCTACATCTCTTTCGTAAGATCACTTTCGGAGATTGCATAATGAGAAAAGACGGAAGTTACTCCAAAGGCAAAATACGGGCACTGGCGGTACCGCTGGTACCTGTGTTGTTATCCACGATGCTGGTGGCCTGTGATGACGAGTACACACCGGCAGAGCCCTTCAACGCTCCACCATTGACCGACGCTGAGCGCGACACCAGCGGCAGCTCCAATGTCGAATACCTTGATCGCGGGTTGGTAGTAATGCCTGGCGAGGAAGAAGGCAATGTCCTCAGTTGGCGCTGGTCCGGCCTGGACGAGCAGCGAATCATCTTTGCCGTCTACAAAAACGACGAGTTCTTCCGGACGGTTCGCCCCGGAGAGCCCACTTTCTTGGAAGACCCCAACGGGATGCCGGGCGATACCTATCAGATCGAAGCTCTGGTTGACGATGAGCAGAAAGATGTCTCGGCGGTCGTTGCCGCACCAGAGACGCCTTATCTGAGTATCCCCCTGAACAAACCGGCCAATGGCTTTGTCGATGGAGAAGAGTACAGCTACTCAGCCAACGATGCCTCTGCCGCTGATTTGACCGGTGACGGCCAGTATGAACTGATCGTCAAGTGGAACCCCGACAACGCCAAAGACAATGCGCAGTCCGGCAAAACCGGTGATGTGCTCATTGATGCCTATACGATGGAAGGCGATTTCCTCTGGCGCATCAACCTGGGGCCGAATATTCGTGCCGGCGCTCACTATACCCAGTTTATTGCCTACGACTTTAATCAGGACGGCCGCGCCGAAGTGGCGATGAAGACCGCCGATGGCACTGTCGACGGTCGCGGTACCGTGATTGGCGACGCCGAAGCTGTTTATCGCAACGATGGCGGTTATATTCTGGATGGTCCCGAGTACCTGACCATGTTCGATGGCATTTCCGGTGAAGCCATCAGTACCGTTGATTATATTCCACCTCGCGGTGAGGATATCAACGCAATCTGGGGTGACGACTACGGCAACCGGGTTGACCGTTTCCTGGCGGGCGTTGCGTATCTGGATGGCCAGACGCCCAGTCTGGTAATGTCCCGAGGCTACTACACCCGTGCTGTAGTGGCGACGTTCAACTTCGATGGAAGCACCCTGACTCAAAACTGGGTCTATGACTCGGCTGAGGATGAGTCTGGTCCAAGTCTGGCGGGGCAGGGCGCGCACAGTCTGAGTGTGGCCGATGTCGACAGTGACGGTAAAGATGAGATCATCTTCGGGGCGGCGACCCTGGATGACAATGGTACTCCGCTATACAGCACCGGGCTCGGACATGGCGACGCTGTGCACGTCACGGACATTATTCCGGACAACCCCGGTCTGGAAATCTTCATGGTTCACGAAAGTTCCAGCGCCTACATCACCGAAGACGGCAATTTTGGTGTGGAAGTTCACGATGCCGCAACGGGCGAGATTCTGATCTCTCAGCCCAGTAATGGCGAAGGTGATGACGTGGGTCGCGGCGTAACCGGGGATATCGATCCGAACTATCCCGGCCTGGAAAGTTGGGGTTCTCGCGGTGGTCTGATGGCCTCCGATGGTTCCGTCATTTCAGAGAACAAGCCGGCCATGAACTTTATGGTCTGGTGGGACGGCGATCTCAACCGCGAAATGCTGGATGGTACCGAAATCACCAAATGGAACCCTGAATCCATGCTGGTGGAAGAGCCCTTGCTGAATGCGGGTACTTTCGCCAATGGTCTGGCGGTGTCCAACAATGGTACCAAGGCGACCCCTGCTCTGTCCGCCGACCTGTTGGGCGACTGGCGTGAAGAGGTGGTGTTGGCGAATGAGGCCAGCACCCGGTTGATGGTTTACTCCAGCAATATTCCCACCGATGTCCGCTTGCCCACCCTGATGCATGATCGTCAGTATCGTACTGCCATTGCGTGGCAGAACGTTGGTTACAATCAGCCTCCGCACCCCAGCTTCTATATGGGTTCGGATATGAAGCTGTACGATCATATCGTGAAGGAACTTCCGCAGTTCAAAACCCAGGCGGTCCCGGCCGAGCCTGTCAGTGCCGCTGTCGTCCAGGGCAATAATGACAATGTTCTGGTCAAGGTGATTCCCGGTGACGCGGAGCTCGACTCCTTTGAAGTGTTCCGGAGTGAATCCGATGCGCGCGATTCCGCGACCAGTGTGGGTGTGGCCGAAGGTGGTGAGACATCGTTCGTTGACGATTCAGCAAGCCCGGATGTGACCTACTACTACTGGGTTGAAGCCACCGATCTGGATGGCAATGCAATCGCCGGTATTGATGGTCCCTATCAGACACGACTGACATCCACGCAGATTCCCCGTGTCGAGGCGGCCAGTTCCAACAACTACGTCGACCTCACTTGGGTGACCGACCTCGAGTTGAGCGATATTTATATTTATCGCGCTCAGACCGATGATGTCGAGAATGTGCCCGAAAAACCTTCTATGGCATACGCAGAGGTTAATCCGGACGCAAAAACCTGGACCGATGGCGATACAGAAGAGGGTGGTAAGTACTACTACTGGGTCGAGCTGACCACGGTAGAGGGTAATATCATTGACGCGGCTCCAGCCTTCGGGGAAAACCTGGTGGTAGAAGCCTCCAACCTGAGCGCTACCTATGCCGACGGTGTCATGACAGTATGTTGGGACCTTGAGAACGTTGCGCCCGGTGCGACTTATAATGAGCTATACCGCAACGATCAGAACCAGGCCAGTGGCCGCTCGCGGATCTACCCGATCAGCGATCCAGCGGTGATCTACGAGGGCTGCTTTGAAGATGCTGGGCCCGAGGGTGGCTTTATCGAAGGCCAGGGGTACTGGTATATGTTCAAGCAGGTCGCCAGTGCGGAGATCGTTGGTCCCTTCGGTTTTGGTCTGGAGAGCAATGTCACCAACCTGTCAGCCGAGCTTGACCCGGCGCTGGGCACCATCAATCTGACTTGGAAACTGTGGAACTTTGGCCAGAATATTGTCAATGTTGACCTGTACCGCAACACCAGTGCCTCGCTGACTGGAATGACTCTGGTGCGTGAAGACGTGAGAGCGCTTGACGGTCGCCTGCGCGATACCGGCGGTGAAAATGGGTTTACCCAGAATGAAACCTACTGGTATTCCTTCGAGGTAACTCTGCAGGATGGCACCGTCATCA
The DNA here is from genome assembly GCF_002388575.1 of Marinimicrobium sp. UBA4509. Classification (NCBI taxonomy): domain Bacteria; kingdom Pseudomonadati; phylum Pseudomonadota; class Gammaproteobacteria; order Cellvibrionales; family Cellvibrionaceae; genus Marinimicrobium; species Marinimicrobium sp. UBA4509. The sequence goes on along the minus strand of NZ_DGMV01000073.1, from coordinate 24,639 downwards.
ATACCGATCCGGAAGGTGAAGTTTTGTTCGAGCTGCCCGAGCCGGAAACCAATATCCTCACGCGTCTGGAAGACGGTGGTATCCGCATCGATTGGAACCTGGAAAACTTCCAGGGCGAAATCAGCCAGATCGAAATCCTGCGCAATACCGAAGCGTCCGCGGAAGGTGCCACCGTGGTGGTGTCCGAAGGTCTGGAGCTGCGCGGTGTGTACGCCGAGTACGAGGGTCTGGTGGAACTGCAGTCCTACTGGTACTTCATGCGGGTCACCATGGCCAATGGCGATGTCATTGTCGGCGAGCCCTCCACGGAGCTGGTCTATGAGGAAAACCCGAGTACCACCAGCCTGACCATCAATGAGAACGAAGATGGTTACTGCGAGATGTCCAATGGGTTGATCGAGAGCAACTGGGCCGGCTTTGAGGGCGATGGTTTCTCCAATACCGATAATGCCGAAGGTGAGTACATCACCTACAAGGTCAACATTCGGGATGCGGGCACCTACCGTCTGCTGGTTCGTTACGCCAACGGTGCGGGGGATAACCGCTTCGCCCGTGTGGATATCAACAGCCAGATCGGCGTGGCCCAGATCGATATGGAGTCCACCTCGGCCTGGGATACCTGGATGGAGTCCAGTGTTGATCTTGAGCTTGAGTCAGGCGAGACCGATATTACCCTGTACGCCGGCTCTGGCGGCGGTCTGGGCAATGTCGACTACCTGTACATCAATGCGCTGACCACGGAAAACGCTCCGCAAGCGATTGCTTGTACACCGTAATCGCGGAGCTCTGGGGCGTTTTCGCCCCAGTTCGTTAACACAAAAAAGGGCCAGACGTCAGTCTGGCCCTTTTTTGTGTTGC
>NZ_DGMV01000073.1:20126-23680 GCF_002388575.1 Marinimicrobium sp. UBA4509 | reverse complement strand
GTCTGGCCCTTTTTTGTGTTGCATTAGTTTCGTGCTCAAGCGGATCGATGAGCCGTGTCGCTTCAGAGGCTGTCCAGCAGTTGGGCTTCCTGCGTTGATAAGCCCACATAGGTGTCGATAGCCTCGGCACAGCGCATGACCTCAATGGCATTTTGATAGGCTTCCGCCGTCAGGCGAGAGCCCTTTTTGCTTTGACCCAAGGCAATCAATCCAACACCGGGTATCAGGCAGACCGCGGGCACTTCGCCTTGGGTGCTGGAACCGGCGCGGCCGCGACGCGTGTCCCGGTAGCGCGCAACGCCCTGTTCGAGCTTCTGCTTAAGTGTCTCCAGGGTATCGCCTTCAGGGTTCCAGGGAATGTACAGCGGTTTCAGTTTGGTGTGTCTGAGGTGATGCAGGCAGGCGACGCCTTTGGCTGCCAGGCGGGGAGCATCGACCGAGTTGACGAAACGCATCACGTCAGCCCCCGACTCGACGGTCCCGACCACCGGGTTTCCATCGGATACCAGATCGATCATAAACGGCAGAATTCGCTTCAGGACATTCTGTCGCGTCGGTGCCCTCAGGTCACTATGGCGCGGACCCCCGAAGGTTTTATCGCCCTTGTCCCGTGCGGCGATATAGCGGGATGCCGCCTCAATGATGTCCAGCGTCTGTCGGTAGCAGAGTCTGTTGTCATCGGACCAGGTGGCGATGCCGTTACCCGCCAATAGGGCACCTTTCGCGTCGGGGTTACGATTCCAGGCCGCTTGCAAAGGGATGCCCTGCTCGAAGCCCGGGCGTGCCTGGGGTACCCAGAGCATAGTGTGACCCCAGATGCGTTGCGTCAGCGCCCTGGAGTTTTTACAGGCCCCCACGGCAATCGCCGCACAGGGATGAATGTGGTTGACGTGGGCGTAGGGCATCAATGCGTGTAGCGGCGTGTCCACGGAAGGGGCCGGCGCGGCCCGGTTGAATGTGGCGGCCTTGAAGGGCTCGCTGGTCGTGGGCCGAGTGTTTGCGCGGCGTAACCGTTGATAGTGGTGCCTCAAGGCCATCAGCCTCTCTTGGTACAGAGGAGAGAACTGACTTCTGCGGGAGGTTTTCAGGTCCGTCCCGGCGCTTTTGATCCATATGACCTCCACGGGCTGACCGCTGACCGGGTCTTTTTCAATAACCTTCAGCGAGGTGCTGCCGCCGCCGGTCGGGGTGATCCGGTGATCCTCGCCAAGCCGGTTTGAGCGATACACCAGTGCCTCCAGCGGCGAGAGCCGGTTGGCAAGCGCGTCGTCCCAGGTGTCATGAATGTGGGTGTAATGATTGTTGCGGTAGGACATGGTTAAACCCTGAGTCTGGCATCATCATTGGGGGCAAAAGGGTAGCCCAGGAATCACAAAAAGTCATTATAAATCAAATATTGTCAATAATCGTCGGTTGTGATAACGTTTCGTGGATGAGAGGGTGGGGCCTGTGCGGCCTGACAACGATAAGACGAACGCAGATCAACGTTAGAGTGCTCCTGCAATGAATCGACGAGAGTTTCTTAAGAGAGGTGGTGTGGCCGCCTCTCTCCCCCTGACTTTGCAAGCCCTGTCCAGCGGTTGTGCCACCTCCGGTTCCTCCCTGGTGCCGACGCACCAGGCGGGTCATTTAAGTTGGCTTGAAGGAGACGAACCGGCGGCCAAGGCCGGTACCACCTGGGGTCAGCCCTGGGCCGAGGGTGAACTCTCCGTCGACGACTCACTCTGTCTGAACACGAAAGATGGGCGCCGGGTGCCCCTGCAGAGTTGGCCTACCGCTTACTGGCCGGATGGCAGTATCAAGTGGACGGCCCACGCCGTGCCGGCGGGCGTCACGCTCGGAAAGCAGTTCCAGGTCACCAAAGGTCGTAACGCCGCGCCGGAACGGCCCGTTCGCGTGACATCCGGAGCGGGCACCATTGAGATCGACACCGGTCGGGTCAAGGTATCGGTACCCACCTCGGGGGATTACCTGATTCGCTCAATGACTCGCGGTGATACGCTGGTCGCCCGGAACGCTCGTCTGGTGGGCCTCGTTCAGGATCAGGTAGACCCGAGTGAGCCCGTCTCCCGGGTGGAGACCTTCCAATCCCGAACGGATCGGGTCACCATCGAGCAGGAAGGCCCGGTGCGTGCCGTTGTCAAAATCGAGGGCAAGCACAAGGCGGAGTCCGGAAAAGAGTGGTTGCCCTTCACGGTCCGACTCTACTTTTACAGCGGCGCCGAGTCCCTTCGAATCAGTCATACCTTCATCTATGACCTGGATGACCAGAAAGATTTTATTCGCGGTCTGGGTTTACGCTTTGACGTGCTCCAGCGCGACGAACTGTATGATCGCCATGTGCGCTTTGTGGGTGAGAATGACGGCCTCTGGGCCGAGTCACCCAAAGGCATTACCGGGCTTCGTCAGGACCCGGGCAAAGCCGTGCGGGAGGCACAGCTTGCCGGTCGCAAAACGCCGCCCTTGAGCGAATGGAACCCGAGGGTAACCGGCCTGCTGCACTATGTGCCGGTGTGGAATGATTTTACGCTGTCGCAACTGAATGCCAACGGCTTCACCATCAAAAAGCGCACCCAGAGCGGCCACGCCTGGATTAACGCCGATCAGGGCCGCCGCGCCAGCGGTGTGGCCTATGTGGGTGGGGCCTCCGGGGGCGTACTGTTCGGGATGCGGGACTTCTGGCAACTGCACCCGGTTCAGGTGGATATTCGCAACGCCGGGCGCGACGTATCGGAAGCCACGCTCTGGTTCTGGTCGCCCGAGGCGCCACCGATGGACGTGCGCTTCTATCACGATGGCATGGGGCAGGAGACCTACGAGCAGCAGTTGGATGCGCTGAAAATCACTTACGAGGATTATGAACCCGGCTTTGATACCGCCTACGGCGTAGCGCGGACCACGGACTTTGTTCTGTGTGTGCTCTCCGCGACGCCCTCGCGCACGGAGACGGTGAACTGGGCAAAGGAAATCAGCAAGGCCGCGCAGGTGGTTGCCGCCCCCGAGGACTATTTGAAATCCGGTGTCTTTGGTGCTCTCTGGAGCCTGCCGGATCGTTCCTCGACCCGCAAAAAACAGATCGAAGATCGGTTGGCCTGGCAGGTCGAGCATTACTGCCGACAGGTGGATCAGCACCACTGGTACGGTTTCTGGGATTACGGCGATGTGATGCACACCTACGATGTGGACCGCCATGTCTGGCGCTACGACATTGGCGGGTACGCCTGGGACAACTCCGAGCTCTCGCCGGACCTGTGGCTCTGGTACTCCTTCCTGCGTAGCGGCGATCCCAACACCTTTCGGTTGGCCGAAGCGATGACCCGGCATACCCGGGATGTCGACATCTATCACCTCGGACGATTCCGGGGGCTGGGCACTCGACACAACGTTCAACACTGGGGCTGTAGCGCCAAGCAACTGCGGATCAGTACCGCCGCCTATCGACGGTTCCACTATTTCCTTACCGGGGATGACCGGACGGCGGATGTGCTTGATGAAGTGATTGATGCCGGTGAAGCCTTGCGCCGTGTCGATCCCACCCGAAAGCTTCCAAACCG
>NZ_DGMV01000073.1:13084-20009 GCF_002388575.1 Marinimicrobium sp. UBA4509 | reverse complement strand
CCCGAAAGCTTCCAAACCGCGAGCCGGTCCCCGGCCCGAATCGATTGCAAGTGGGCACCGACTGGGGTTCGGTCGCGGCCAACTGGCTCACGGCCTGGGAACGGACCGGGGATGACCAGTATCGGGATCGACTGGTAAGCGCCATGCGCACTATCGGTCGTCATCCCGACGGCTTCTTTGCGGGTACCTATGGCTTTGATGCCGACACCAAAAAACTCCTGGCGCCCCCAGAGGGTGACATTGAGGTTTCGCATCTGAGCTCGGTGTTCGGGCTGGTGGAAATCAACGCTGAGCTGATTCAACTGCTCGATGTGCCCGAATACAAAGCGGCGTGGTTGCGCTACTGCCGCCTGTACAATGCCAGTGATGAACAGAAAGTGGCGGCGGTAGGGCGTGCCTTTGGCACGCATCTGGAGGCACCGCATTCGCGTTTGACCGCCTACGCGGCCGCTCAGGAAGGCGGCGCCACGCTGGCGAAACGCGCCTGGCAGGAGTTTCAGCTACCCCAGGAATTTGCTCGCCAGTGGACCGGTGATTTTCAGGCGATTCTGGAGGTGAAACCTCCTCAGGTGCTCAATCCGGTGGTGGAAGCGCCCTGGTTATCGACCAATGACGCGTCGCAATGGGGATTGGCGGCCATCCAGAACCTGGCGCTGATCGCTGACGAGCTATAATACCGGAAACGTTTTTTATTGATTCATACGCTAGAGGTTTTAAGAAGTATGCCAACTGTTGCACATAACATCGAATACGCCCAGGTCCGGAACACCATCGATAAGTTGATCGATAATCTGGTCAACATCAAAGATGAAACCGGTGAGTTTCTGCTCAAGCTCGACGATGGTCGGGTGATTGATACCAAAGGCTGGGCCGGCTGGGAGTGGACTCACGGCATTGGCCTCTATGGCTTGATGAAATACTGGGATATTACCGGCGACGAAAAGCCCAGGAAGATCATTGAAGACTGGTTCAGTGACCGGCTCAAGGAAGGTACGCCCACCAAGAACGTGAACACCATGTCCCCGTTCCTGACCCTGGCCTATATGCATGAGCGCACCGGAGAGCGCAGCCATCTTCCGTACCTGGATGTCTGGGCGGAGTGGGTCATGCGGGATATGCCCCGGACCACCGAAAATGGTCTTCAGCACATCGTCTACAACTCGGTGAACTATCAGCAGTTGTGGGACGATACGCTGATGATGAGCGTCATGCCGCTGGCCAAAATCGGATTATTGTTGGACCGTCCTCACTATGTGGAAGAGGCCAAGCGGCAATTCATGTTGCACATCAAATATCTGGCGGACCGTAAAACGGGTCTCTGGTTCCACGGCTGGACCTTTGACGGCAACCACAACTTTGCCGATGCCCTGTGGGCACGTGGCAACAGCTGGGTGACCATTTCGATTCCTGAGTTTATTGAACTGCTTGATTTTCCCAAGACCGACGGTCTGCGCATGTTCCTGGAGGAAACCCTGGAAGCCCAGGTCAAAGCGCTGGAGGAAACCCAGCATAAAGACGGCCTGTGGCACACCCTGTTGGATGACCCCGATTCTTACCTCGAGGCCTCGGCCGCCGCCGGGTTTGCTTACGGCATTCTGAAAGGCATTCGCAAAGGCTATCTCGACAAAAAGTACGAAGAAGTTGGCCTTAAGGCAGTCAAAGCCGTGCTGGATAATATCAGTGCGGACGGCGAGCTCCAGCAGGTGTCGTTCGGCACGCCGGTCTTTGACGACCTTCAGGGTTACCGGGATATCCCGCTCACCTCCATGCCCTACGGTCAGTCCATGGCGATTTTGCTGTTGGTCGAATACATGAACTATTACATCTGATCGTCCTTCTCTCGGGCTGCTTCCGTCGGAGGCAGCCCAGAGTGCCATTCTGGAGTCACTGGACAATGGAAAAAATAGCTTTCGTCATGCAGCTTAAACCGGGCTGCGAGCAGGAGTATGAGAAACGTCACGACGAAATCTGGCCCGAGCTGGTGGACCAGCTAAAGGCCGCTGGTGTTTCGGACTACTCCATCTTTCTGCACCCGCAGACGCTACAGTTGTTTGGGGTACTCAAGCGCACGGATGATCATGGTATGGACGAGTTACCCCAGACCGAGATCATGCAGAAGTGGTGGGCTTACATGGCGGATATCATGGATGCCGAGGCCGACAACAGCCCGGTGTCTACGCCACTCAAGAACGTCTTCCACCTGGAATAGTGAGGCCTCTATGAGCAATAGATCATGGTCTTTATGGGTGAGCCTGCTGCTGGTGTGTCTGATGGCAGGCTGTTCCATGGTATCGCCGGAGCGCAAAGCGAGTTCTACGGCGGACTCTCTGCCCGAACCGGGTCAATTGCTCTACCAGGCCAGCTTCGACAATCCCGAATCGGTAGCCGGTTGGGTGATGGAGGGCCCGGGTGAAATCGCCTTCGAGGACGGATGGATGGCAATGCACTCCCCGGACGAGCAGGGCCATCACGTATTCTGGTGTCCCGAGGATTTCCCGGAAAACTTTATCGCTCGCTGGGATGCGCAGAATCTGGATGACGAAGCGGGGCTGGTGATCGTTTTTTTTGCCGCAATCGGGGTTGATGGCCAGGACATCTTTTCGCCCGATTTGCCGGAACGGGATGGCACCTTTACCCAGTACACCGAAGGCGAGATCAAGAGCTACCACATCTCCTACTATGCCAACGCCGCCCATAACCCGGGCCGGGGTCATGCCAACTTACGCAAGAACAATACCTTCAGTCTGTTGCAGAAAGGCGAGGTCGGAATTCCGACCGAATCCATGCAAGAGCATGAAATCACCCTGGTGAAAGAGGGCGAGCGAATTCGACTGTATATCGACGATCGAAAGGTGATCGACTATACGGACAATGCCCCGATGGTCGACGGTGTCGATACGGGCGATGCCCTGGGAAGCGGAAAAATCGGCTTCCGGCAGATGAAATGGACCCAGTTTCGCTACAAAAACTTCCGCGTTTACGAATTGCCCCAGCAATAACGGGCAAAGCCCATCCCTCGATATAACCAGCGATAACGGACGAGGAAACCCATGAAATACTGCTTACTGGCACTCCTGTGTCTGGCCGCCTTTGCACAAGCGACTGACAGACAAGCTACTGAGTTGCCTGAATCCTCAAAAGCTCGGGACGCGCTCGGCCCGGGCACGGTTCAATCGTCGCCCGTCAGGGAGGGCAACAGAGTGCTCATCTCCGCCGAGCATGCGGATGTTCAGATCGAGTTCTGTACCGCCTCCATGGTGCGTGTGCGCAGCAGCTGGGATCGGGAGTTTGACGAGAACGCGGCGCTCGGACTTATGGTCACCGAGCGGGATTGGCCGCCGGTCCTAATCAATACCGCGGAGGAGACTGATTTTTACGAGCTGGAATCAAAGCAGTTGCTCGTCCGTGTGTATAAATCGCCCTTGCGATTGGAGTTCTATGCCTCTGATGGAACCCTGCTGTCTACCGAGCGGATTGAGGTAGGGGGTATGACTCAGCAAACGGCAGGCGTTTCGGTCCATAAAAAGCTGCAGGATAATGAACAGGTGTTTGGCTTTGGCCAGCGTATGGACTTTATCAACCAGCGGGGCAAACAGCTGGAGCTGACCGTCGGGCGTGGCATGGGCCGCCCCCATATCATCGGGGCCTACAATATTCTGGAGGCCAACTACAGCCCGGTGCCGTTTTTCATGAGCACGCGCGGCTACGGTATTTTTCTCCATACACCCTATACCTCCCACTGGGATATGGGGCACTCCACACCGGGTGTGTACTCATTTGAGGCGGAAGGCGGGGAGCTGGATTACTACTTCATGGCGGGCGCTGATTTTCCTTCGCTTCTGGACCAATATACCGCTGTGACCGGCAAGTCACCACTCTTACCCAAACCCGCTCATGGTCTGCACGTCGGGACTTACAGTGGCGGCACCTGGGGCTACGAGAAGCATACCTCTACCGATTACGTGGTCAATCTGGGGCGGACATTCCGTGAAAAGGAAATCCCGGTGGATATCATTCATCTGGATTCCACCTGGCGGATGTTCGGTGAGCAGGGCGGCAGTGGTGCCACCACCTTTGAATGGCGTGAAACCTTTGATGACCCGGAGGCCATGTTCGATCAGCTCTACGACATGGATTACAGCATGGTGGGCGTTCACGTCCGGCCACGCTATGACAATGGCAGACAGTACAAACTGTTGGATCAGGCACGGGATGCGGGGATGGTCTATCCCGAGCCCAATAATACCGGCGAGTTCGTCAACTTTTTTGACCCGGACGCGGTGGACTGGTGGTGGGAGAACGGCGCCATGAAGGTGGCCTCCCAGGGCGCCATGTTCTTCAAGACTGATGAAGGCAGCGCCTTTGGGCGCAAGGCAAATGAGAGTGACAAGACCGGACCGACCGGGCCGGAAGCCGAGCGCCTGCACAACCTATTTCCATTGGCCTACGCCAAGGCGCCGTTTGAGAAATTCAGTGAACACAATCAGATGCGCGGTTTCAACCTGACGCGGGAAGGCTACGCCGGTATTCAACGCTACCCCTATCTCTGGGCGGGCGACTGGCCGAGCGAGTGGCAGTACTTCAAGCCGGTCATTCGCGCCGGGCTCAATATGGGCCTGTCGGGGGTGGGCTACTGGTCGCACAATATGGGCGGGTTCGAGCACGACCCGGATCCCGAGCTCTATATCCGCTGGACCCAGTTTGGGCTTTTCAGCCCCATCGCGCATCTGTTCGGAATGGATCACCCCGGTTACAAGGAGCCTTGGCGTTATGGAGAAGAGGCCGAGCGGATTTTCAGGCAGTACGATCGCATGCGTTACCGGTTTATTCCCTATGTCTACAGCGAAGCCTATCAGATGCACCGGACCGGTATGCCCATGATGCGGGCGTTGGTACTGGAGTACCAGGAGGATGAAAATACCCACGATATTGATGACCAGTATCTGTTTGGCCGCAATCTGTTGATTGCCCCGGTGACCACCAAGGGCGCGCAAACGCGGGTAGTCTATCTACCCGAAGGTACCTGGTATGACTACTGGAGTGGTGAGCCCTATGAGGGCCAGCGCTATCACAACATTGTCACCCCGCTGGACCAGTTGCCCATCTTCGTCAAGGCCGGTGGCATTCTTCCTCAACAGAGAGTGATGAACCTGGGCCAGGAAACAGCGGAAAACCTCACCCTGGAAATATTTCCCGGAGGCGAGTCCTCGTACCCGATCTACGATGATGATGGTAAAACCAAGGCGTACCTGTCCGGTGACTACGCCATCACCGACGTCACCGTAAAGGCTGAGTCGAATCGAACCCTGATCCGTATTGAGGCTCCTCGTGGCGACTACGACTTGGCGGAACGTTCCTACACACTGAAAGTTCGCCGCGACGGCCCCCCGGAGTCTGTTGTGGAAGGGACCACTCCTCTTCGCGTCTTTGCCTCCTCCGTTGAGTACGAGGAAAGCCAGTCACAAGCCGGTTGGTACTTCGATGATAAAGCGGGCGCACTGTACGTGAGGTTGGCCGGAACGAGCCTGAGCGATATTTCCGTGGCAATCAATCAGTAGCGTTGTTTGCGAATGTACTAAAAAAATGTGAGAGAACACCAATAACAGGATCCCCGAGACCATGAAACACTCCAGACTCATTTCCCTATTTGCCGCCGCCTTATTGTCGTCAGCCTGTTCCGTTCGGGCCGAGCCGGAGGTGCAGGTACAGTGGTTGAACGACGGCACGGACCGGGAACCGGTAGGTGCGACCTGGGGTACGCCCTGGCCGCAGGGCGAGGTGGACGCCGCCAGCGAATTCACTCTTGAATCCGAATCCGGAACATCGTTGCCCGTACAGAGTTGGCCGCTGGCCTATTGGCCCGATGGCTCCGTGAAATGGACCGGACATGCGATTGCCCCGCTTGAGTTGAATGTCGGTGCACTGACCTTGACGCCCGGTGACGCGGTGAGGTCCGAACAGTCCATACGGATTGTAGAGAACAACGGTTCCATCCGTGTGGACACCGGCGTGATTCAGGCGGTGATTGCCAAATCCGGTGATCGTCTGATTCAGTCCATTACCCGCGATAACCGGCAGACATTGAACGATGGTCGTCTTGTCATTCTGTCTCAGAATCAGGCCGAACCTGAAGTAGGGAAGCCGTTAACGGTAGAGTCCTTCACCGGACAGCTCGACCAGGTGACCCTTGAGCAGAGTGGACCGGTGCGCGCGGTGGTCAAACTGGAAGGTAAGCATGTCGGAGAGAACGGCCGTGCCTGGATTCCCTTTGTGGTGCGCCTTTATTTCTACGCCGGCGATGACTCGGTGCGCATGGTGCACACCATGATTTACGACGGTGACCAGAAAACCGATTTTATACGGGGTGTGGGCGTCCGCTTTGATGCGCCGCTGGACGGCCCGCTGCATGATCGGCACGTGCGCTTTTCCGGTGAAGGCGATGGCCTTTTCGGTGAAGCGGTTCGCGGTATCACCGGCTTGCGTCGCGACCCGGGCAAGGCGGTTCGCGAGGCACAGATTGAAGGGCGCGCAACTCCGCCCTTGAGTGAATGGGCGACCAGTGTGTCGGATCGTCTCGAGATGATTCCCGCCTTTGGTGATTACACCCTCTCTCAATTGAGCGCCGATGCGTTTGAAATCCGCAAACGTACCCAGCCCGGCCTGTCCTGGCTGGATTCCGCCGAGGGCACCCGCTCCAGCGGGTTGGGTTATATTGGTAGCCCGAAGGGCGGCGTGGCGTTTGGTATCCGGGATTTCTGGCAGAGTCATTCGTCTCAGCTCGATATTCGCAACGCGCGTTCCGACGAGGCCGAAGTTACCCTATGGTTGTGGGCTCCCGAAGGTCGGGCCATGGATATGCGCTTCTATCACGATGGTATGGGGCTGGATACGCACGAGAAGCAGCTCGATGCTCTGAACGTGACCT
>NZ_DGMV01000073.1:0-12992 GCF_002388575.1 Marinimicrobium sp. UBA4509 | reverse complement strand
CCTACGAGGATTACGAGCCGGGCTTTGACCATGCCACCGGCGTGGCCCGCACCAGCGAGCTGCGCCTTTGGGCCTTACCGGCCACACCGGACCGCCAGACCACGGTTGAGATGGCCCGAACCCTTGCCCAGCCACCGCAGATGGTTGCCCGTCCCCAGGACTATGAAGCGGCCGGCGTGTTCGGTGCCGCCCTCTGGGATCTGCCGGATCGCTCCACCCCCGCCAAGGCCGCGATTGAAGATCAGGTGGATTTTTATCTGGATCATTATCTGACCCAGGTGGAAGAACATAACTGGTACGGCTTCTGGGACTACGGCGATGTGATGCATACCTATGATCACGACCGGCATACCTGGCGTTACGACGTGGGTGGCTATGCCTGGGCCAACTCCGAGCTCTCCCCCGACATCTGGCTATGGTATTCCTTTCTGCGCACCGGCCGTGCCGACGTCTTCCAGATGGCCGAGGCGATGACCCGCCACACCGGAGAGGTCGACGTGTACCATCTGGGACGGTTTGAGGGGCTCGGCTCCCGCCACAACGTCAAGCACTGGGGCGACAGCGCCAAACAACTGCGCATCAGTACGCCCGCCAACCGTCGCTTCTATTACTTCCTGACGGCGGATGAGCGCACCGGTGACCTGATGCGTTCTCTGCTCGGGGCTGAACGGCGCCTGCTGGACGTGCCTCCGCTGCGCAAACTGAATCGTCCGACGCCCGACTTTTCGGGAAAACCCTATTCCATGATGATGGGCCTGGGGACCGACTGGAGTTCGGTGGCCGCCGCCTGGCTGACCGAGTGGGAGCGCACCGGTGAGCCGGCCTATCGAGACAAACTGGTCACCGCGATGCGCAGCGTTGGCAACTTTGACCATGGAATGCTGGTCGGCAGTGCGGCACTGGATCCGGAGACCGGGCAGTTTTACCGGATCGGGGAGGGCGTGTCCGTCTCCCATTTGTCCATGGTGTTCGGCGGTGTCGAAATCAACGCAGAACTGATCCAACTGCTCGATGTGCCGGAGTATGAGCAGGCGTTTATTCAATATGGACGCTTTTATAATGCCCCTCGGGACGAGAAGGCCGAGATCATCGGCCAGCCTTATGAACGAAACCTGAACCTGGGGCAGGCGCATTCGCGAATGACCGCCTACTCAGCCTGGAAGCTCAATGATGAGGCGCTGGCCGAACGTGCCTGGGAGGAATTCTTCAGCGGCCGGGCCGGTATCCCGGTGTTCGGATTACCCTATCCGACCAAAACGGTCATGCCCCCCGAGGTGCTATCCCCGGTGACCGAAGCGCGCGGGGTCTCCACCAACGCGGTGTCCCAGTTCGGTCTTGCCGCGATTCAGGTGATGGCATTGGTCGGAGAGGAGGCGCCGGAGCAGGTTCCGGAGCGGGATTAATATGGATGATCGAAAGATGACTACGCGTTCAACGGGTACGACCAAGGGGCTGCGACTCATACTGTTGTCTCTACTGTTTCCTTTGATCGTGCAGGCGGCCGAGATTCGGCCGCTTCCTCCGGAGGGGGCCGAAACGTTGCAATCCACCGCGTTTCCGCTGGTGGTGGATGATCATGCCGCGCCATTGGTGGTGGCCAGTGACGCGCCCGAAGTGATCCGGATTGCGGTTCAGGATTTCGCCGACGATGTTGAGCGTGTGACTGGGCATCGCCCGGCCATTCGCCACCGGCCGCCGGGTGGCGGTGCGCCCTATGTCCGGGTGGGTATTCATCCGGCGTTGGAGAATCGATGGGAAGCGTTCCGGCTGTCCTCCAGTGCCCAGGTGTTGGCCGTAGAGGGGGCGGACCCACGCGGTGTGGCCTATGGCGTGTATGAGCTGTCCCGTCGTATCGGCGTTTCGCCCTGGTACTGGTGGGCCGATGTGCCGGTTCAACCTCTGGACGAACTGTATCTGAGCGCCGCTCGCGAACCGATCGATGAGCCGGCGGTGCGCTATCGCGGAATATTCATCAATGATGAATGTTGGGGCCTCGGTGCCTGGGCCCGCAAGACCTTTGATCCGGATACCGGCACTCTCGGCCCGAAAATCTATGAGCGGGTGTTCGAGTTGCTGCTGCGCCTGCGGGCCAACGCTCTCTGGCCCGGCATGCACCCCTGCACCACGCCGTTCCATCAAGTGGAAGGGAACAGTGAACTGGCCGACGACTACGCGATTGTGGTCGGCTCGAGTCACGCCGAGCCCATGTTGCGCAACAACGTTGGTGAGTGGGATCACCCCAAAGATCATTACAACTTCCTGACGCACCGTGACACCGTCATGAATTACTGGGAAGAGCGGGTGAAGGAGCGCCGTTCGGGCGAAAGCCTCTGGACCCTGGGCATGCGCGGCATTCACGACAGCGGCATTATGGGCCCGGAATCCCAGGAAGAACGTCTGGACGTGTTGGAAACGCTGTTTGACGCGCAGCGCGGTCTTCTGGCCAAACATCTTGGCGATGGTGATCCCACCAAGGCGGCACAGATTTTTGTGCCCTATAAAGAAGTGCTCAAGGATTACAACGCAGGCCTGGACGTGCCGGACGATGTGATTATCGTCTGGCCGGACGACAACTTTGGTTATGTGCGCCGCTACGCCACCCCCGAGGAGCGGGAGCGGCCCGGCGGTCTGGGCGTCTATTACCATCAGTCTTATCTGGGCTCACCCTTGTCCTGGCTCTGGTTCGATTCCCAATCGGTATCGTTGGTCTGGTCGGAGATGACCCGCGCTTACGAACAGGGGGCCGAGTCCTTCTGGGTGACCAACGTGGGCGACCTCAAAGCGCACGAACTGAGTGCGGAATTTTTTCTCGACCTCGCCTGGAACGCGGATCGGACCAGCCCCGAGGCACCCATGCAATTTCTGCAGGATATGGCTGCCCGGGACTTCGGGCCCGAATACGCTCATGCGATTGCCGGCATCTGGAAGCGCCACCAGCACCTGGCCTTTGCGCGCAAACCGGAACATCTGCAGTGGCATTTGTCCCTGGAGCCCTACCAACCCACCGAGCTGACCGACGCTGAGATTTATCATCGCCTGAAAGCCTATCAGGATCTGGTGGCGGAGACGGCGCGGGTCGCGAACGACCTGCCGGGCACCGCCCGGGATGCCTTTTACCAACTGGTGGAGTATCCGGTCCGGGCGGCGGCTGCGGCCAACGAGCGCTACTTTCTGATGGAGTTGGCGCGTCGCCAGAATGTCCGGGGCGCGGAGATCGCGGAAACGACCTTTGCCAAAGCCGAAGAGGCCGCGCAGCGGATCGAGGCACTGACGCAGCGATACAATGACGCGATGGCCAATGGCAAGTGGCGGCATATTCTCACCGCCGGTGGGGTATCCCCGGACGATTGGCCACGCTTCCAACCCGAGCCCATTCCACCCCTGGGCTCGCAAAAGGATGCAGTGTGGGAGTCCCTGTCGGAGTCGGACGACAACCGGTTTGAAGCCAATGACGTACCGTCGGGTGCGCAAGCGGGCGATTTCGTTGAATCGCAAGGCGTAGTGTCCATCAACGCCGGACACTTTACCGGCCGCGAAGATCAGGCCGACGGTGGCTGGCGTTCGGTGGAAGGGCTGGGCCGTACCGGTTCAGCCGTCACCCTGTTGCCCTCCACTCTGAATATCGAATCCGGCAGTGCGCCCCGACTGAGCTACCGTTTCCACGTTGCAACCGGCGGCAAAGCGACCGTTCATGTACGACTGCTGCCCACGCATCCGATTGATCCCGGCAATGATCTGCGCCTAGCGCTGGCTGTGGATGATGGTGAACCCCTGCCGCTCGCGGTGACCGAGGGCTTCGATACCTATAGCGAAGAGTGGAAAATGCGAGTCCTGTCCAACGCCACCGAAGCGACGCTTGAGCTGCCGGAGGCACTGGAGCCTGGCTGGCATACGCTGCACCTGGTGGCGGTGGACGCGGGTGTCGTAGTGGATAAAATCGTGATCGATTTCGGAGGGCTCCAACCTTCCTATGACGGTCCTCCCGAAACACGGGTAACGAAACCCGCCGCATCTTCTTACAAATTCGATTTTGGCTCCGGCGCTGTGGCTGAAGATTACGTCGGCATTGGCCCGGATACGCGCTACTCCCCCGAACGGGGCTACGGCTTTGCCAGCGCCAAGACGCCCGAGTGTACAGTGACAGAGCCAGCGGACGAGGCGCTGCGAGGAGATTCCTGTGTGTCTGACGAGGCATTTATGTTTGCGGTCGACGTGCCCGAAGGGAACTATGAGGTAACCCTCCTACTAGGCTCGCCCGATTCCGCTGCGCAGACGACCGTAAAAGCCGAGGCACGCCGCTTGATGTTGCGTTCGGTTTCGACCAATGCGGGAGAGCAGGCGAGGGCGACCTTCACCGTCAATCGAAGGAGCCCGACACTGGGAGATGATCGCCGTGTTGCATTGAACTCGCGCGAACAAGGCCCACCAATAATCGCGCACTGGGATGAGCATTTGACCATCGAATTTCTGGGTAGACCGGCGGCGGTGTCGGCAATGACGATTGAACCGGCGCCGGAGGCGACTACCGTCTTTGTGGCGGGGGACTCGACCGTAACGGATCAACGTAACGAGCCCTGGGCCGGCTGGGGGCAGATGTTGCCCGCTTTTTTCAAGCCGGGTATCGCCATTGCCAACCACGCTGAGTCGGGGCGAGCTCTGTTCAGCTTCGAAGCGGAAAACCGTCTCGAGAAAATCTTTCGCACCATGGAGCGCGGGGATTACCTGTTGATTCAGTTTGGCCACAATGATCAGAAAGACCAGAGCGAGGGCGCAGGCCCCTATACCACCTACGCCGATGATTTGCGCGAGTACATTCAGGCGGTACGTGCCAAGGGCGGTATTCCCGTGCTGGTCACACCCATGGAGCGTCGCCGCTGGAGTGAAGGAAAGCCCGCTGAAACTCTCACCGATTTCGCCATCGCGGTGCGTCAGGTCGGAGAAGAGCAGGGCGTACCGGTTATCGATCTGCACGAGATGAGCCTGGCGCTTTACGCCGCTCTGGGAGAGTCAGGTTCCAGAAAGGCCTTTGTGCATTATCCGGCCAATACCTTTCCCGGTCAGGAGCAGGCGCTGAAAGACGATACACATCACAATCCCTACGGCGCTTACCAGTTGGCTCGCGCTGTCGTAGAAGAGATTCGGAAAAAGGTGCCGGGACTGGCCGATCACTTGCGTGACGATGTGCTCTCGTTTGATCCCGCGGAGCCGGACTTCTCGAGTGCTGTCAGCATACCGGCAAGTCCGGTGTTTCAGCTCGAGAAGCCGGAAGGCAATTGACGGCTCACAATCGGTTGGCCACTCCCAGGGGCGTCACGCTCTCCGGGGAGTGGTTCACCGTGCGCACTCTTGCAGGTGCTCAAGAATACCCTGAGCATTCTCAGGGTTGGTGCTCTCGAGAATGGTATGAATGCCGGGCTTGAGTTTCTTAATCAATGACATCAGATAACGGTGATCCATTTCGCCGGTGCCGGAGGGCAGGTCTCCCTCCTTCATTCCATCCTTGATCACGAAGTCTTTACTGTGTATCGCGACGATACGGTCTCCGAACAGCCTGAAGGCTTCGTCCATCAGTTCCTGTTGTCGATGGCACTGGTCCAGCGGGAAAAAGTTCACCGGGTCGTAAATGACCTGGACATTGGGTGAGTCCACCAGCTCCAGCATGCGTACCATCTTCTCGTAGCTGTGTACCGTATGGTGGTGTGCCACGCCTTCAATACCCACAATGGTGCCGTATTTCTCGGCGGTATCGGCCAAGCGTCGGACGGAATCGACCAACTCCAGAAACGAGGTTTCTTTCTGGCTGTCGGGGTGATAGCTACAATCGCCGTTCTTGGAGCCGGTCTCGGTACCGACAATAGCGCAGCCGAAGTCACGGGCGAAGCGCAGGTGCTCTTCAAAGCGCTGCAGCGCCTGTTCTTTGGTGTCCGGGTCCGGGTGGATCGGATTGATATAGCAGCCCAGCACGGCGATGTTGATCCCCTGTGCGGCAAAGACATCGCGCACATGGTTGGCGAACCCCGGGGTCAGCTGTCCGGGTTGTTCTGCCAGGACCGGAAACGACTTGGCGGGTGCGAGCTGCACGCAGGATACATCGTATTGCCCGAGCTTTGCCGCAATCTCCGCGGGTGTACCCTGACCATAGTCGTGTGCTCTCAGGCCCAAATTCAGCATAAAACGTCTTCCTGTGGTTGATCCGTTCGGTGTCTTGGTGATGCCGTTACAGAATGCCTTCGATCCCCTGGGCGACAATTTTGGCATTCAGCTCGGCACCGTCGCGGGACGTGTGGGTGTGTTTGTCGGCAAAAAAGGCTTCGACCTTTTCCGGCCCCAGCTCGTCATAACGGTCGGCGACCAGCTCGTGCAGATCGATCAGCGCGACGCCGCTTTCCGCCGCGACCTGTCGAGCCCACTGGGGATAACTGTCGTCCGGGCGGGCAATCTGCTCTCCGCTGTCGTCCCAGATTTTCCGGGGCACCGGGGTGGCGAGAATGGGCGTTACACCTCGGGCATAGGCATCGCCAATCATTTTGCGCAGATACCAACCGTATGTGTGAACCGTTTCCGGCTGGCCGGTCAGAAGGTTGTCGATGTCCTGCTCGGCGGCGCCGACCCCCTTGATGGTGCCCCGGGCACGCTCTTCATCATTGAGGGGAGCGGAGTCATTGTGACCAAACTGGATCACCACATAATCGCCCGGGCGCGCCATATTAAGGGCTCGCTCCCAGTGGCCGCCGGTCACAAAGGTCCGGCTACTGAAACCGCCGATGGCGCGATTGACAAAGTTGTAGTCCTCGGCGCTCAGGTACTCGTCAATAAAATCACCCCAACCCCATTGACCACCGGCACCGTCGCCCCAACCGTTGCGCACGGTGGAGTCGCCGACCATAAAAAGGCTGGTCTTCTCGGGGTGGGCGATCACCGGCAGGCGCAGAAACGTCCAATCGTAGGCGGTCACTTCGCGGCCTTTAGCGGAGTACAGGTCTGAAGCGAGGGTGGGGCGCAGCCCCTTCAACGCCGAAACAACAGTCTCGGCATGAAGCTCGGCGCCGGCATCGTTAAAGTGGGTATGGTCTTTCGGGTAAAGCCCGGCCACTTTCTCAGCACCCAGGCGGTCCAGCTTGTCCGCCACCGGGTTGGTCACATCGATAAACGGGGTGTCCAGTTCCCAGGCGAGCTGGTGCATCCAGTAACCGTAGCGGCCGTGGCGACGCTCAACACGGTCATGTTCCCACCGGTTACGGACCGTCATCGACAAAAGGATCGGCGTGGCGTCCTTGGCTTTTACGTCCGCCACCATCTGACGAATATAGTGTCCAAAGGTATACACCGTTTCGTCCTTACCGGTCACCTGGTTGGCGATGTCGGTCTGCTCATCACCCAGACCGGGCAGAGAGCCCCGCGCCCGGCTGTCGTCATTGATCGCCCCGGCATCGTTGTGTCCGAACTGGATCAACACCAGATCCCCGGCCTCGACGTCCTCGATCAGAGACTGCCACAAACCCTCGGTAATAAACGTCCGGCTGCTCCGACCGCCCCGCGCCCGGTTATCCACGACCACTTTGTCCTCATCCAGAAAGCTCTGTAGGGTGGCGCCCCAGCCCTGGTGGTCCTTGTTCTGGTAGGACGCCGCAGTGGAGTCCCCGGCAATAAAGAGGGTCTGGGGGCGCAGCTCTTCGGCGAAGCAGGAAAATGACAGGAGCAGCAGTGCAATCTGGGCGAATCGGAGGGGTATTCCCGGTTTGGTCATAGTGGTGTATCTCTCTATTGGCATGCCTGCCTTGCTGGGTTCAAGGCGCATTCTAAAATCGGGTGACCACTATAGACTCAAAATGATTAATTATGCAATATTGTTATTGATTATGCTGGCTATCGGCAGCGGTTGTTCAATAGAAATACTATTGCCTTTCAACGGCTGAAATAGCCGGACTTTCCAATCTGGGCTAAGCTCTCAAGCTAGAGAGAGGAGGGGATGGGCCCTTCAGGATCAGTATGGAGGCAGCATGGCAGCAATCATTCCAAGCCTGAGCACCATAAGAGGTATGACAACGGGAGAGCGTCGCTTCGGACGTCGCCTGGAGGCGCTTCTCGAAGATGATTATACCGTCTGGTACGACATCCCTGTTGGCCGTCAGAGACGATACCCGGATTTCATTATTCTTCACCCGTCCCGAGGACTGCTGTTTCTTGAGATCAAAGACTGGAAGTTGGCGACCCTGAAGAAGATCAGCAAAGACCGGGTGACGCTGCAGACTCAAAATGGTCTGGATGTGGTGAGCAATCCCCTGGAGCAGGCCAGGCAGTATGCCCAGACGACCGTTAATGTACTGAAAACTGACCCTCAGCTTCGACAATCCGAGGGCCGTTATCAAGGCCGACTGTGTTGCCCCTATGGTTACGGCGTGGTCCTGACCAATATCACTCGACAGCAGTGGAACAAAGCGTTGCCGGAAGATCATCAGGAGCTGGTGCTGCCGGCTCACAGAGTGATCTGTAAGGATGAGATGACCGAGTCCGTTGAGGCGGAAGCATTTCAGAGTCGGCTCTGGGGCATGTTTGAGTACAGTTTTGGTGAAAAGCTTTCCCTTCCTCAGGTTGACCGAATCCGCTGGCACCTCTTTCCCGAAGTGCGCATCAATGCGCCGCAACAGGACCTGTTCGGAGACTCTGATGACGATCCGGATGACGAGCATGATAGTGCGTCGAACGTTAGTCAGACTCTCGTCCCGGAAATTGTCCGGGTGATGGATATTCAACAGGAGCAATTGGCAAAAAGTCTTGGGGACGGACATCGAGTCATTCACGGTGTCGCGGGCTCCGGAAAAACCCTGATTCTCGGCTATCGTTGTCTGCATTTGTCTCAAGCGACCCGCAAGCCCATTCTCGTGCTCTGTTTCAATATTGCGTTGGCGGCGCGGCTCAGGTCGTTTATGTCAGAGCGGGGTATTGATGAACAGGTTCAGGTTTATCACTTTCACGAGTGGTGCGGCCTTCAGTTGAAAACGTACCATGTGGATACCGAACAAGGCGCCAGACCCCTTTGGGAGCGGCAGGGAACCAGCGTGATCGCCGGGGGGGAGAGGGGGGATATTCCTCGTGCGCAGTACGGTGCTCTGATGATTGATGAGGGCCATGACTTTGAGCCGGAGTGGTTAAAGCTGGTGGTTCAGATGATCGATCCCGATACCAATTCATTGCTCCTGCTGTACGACGATGCGCAGGCGATTTACAGCCGACGACAACTCGGATTTCCGTTATCCAGTGCGGGCATCCAGGCACGCGGCCGCACTACGATCCTCAAGCTCAACTACCGAAACACCCGAGAAATACTGACCTTTGCCTATGATTTCTCCAAAGAGTATCTGCAGGCCCAAGACGCCGATGACGATCATGTACCGCTAATTCAGCCAGAGGTGGCGGGTGCAAGTGGACCTCAGCCGGTTTACAGACCATTCAAGAGCGCTGCGGATGAATATCAGTACATCGTTCGCTGCGTCGACAAATGGCGTAGCGGCGGGAAACCACTAAGTAGTATCGCCATTATCTACGCACACCATCACCAAGGTGAAGCGCTCAAATCGGCGTTGGACCAAGCTGGGGTTCCCGCCGCTTGGCTAAAATCGTCCGTTCACAAGAAAACTTACAATCCGGCGGATGAGAAGGTGACGCTATTGACTCGTCAGAGCAGTAAAGGCCTGGAGTTTGATACGGTCATTTTAAGTGGGGTCGGGGCATTGAAAGACGGAGAGGATGATATGCCCCGAGAGACACGGTTGCTATATGTCGGTATGACGCGCGCCAAGCAACAACTTCTGGTCACTAGTGGATCAACCAACTTGTTCACGGACCGTCTTCAGGAACTGGCTCACCAAGCTGTCTGAGAGCAGTCTTTACGTAGTGTCGGACTGATTAATACCCCGAAAATGGCCGGGCGCTTGTTCTTTTGGTGGAGGCGGGCGGAATGCGTCACCCAAGTGGTTCTATTGACTATATGTTTCGGGCTGGGTAACGTAGAGCCATGTTCTGCAGGGTTGAAACTTATGACAATAAAACGCTTGTTCCCTTCGTTTGTGCTCCTCTTTCTTTTGAACGCTACTGCAGCCTGTGCTCAGGAGGTGACGCTCGTCTACGACGAGACGGTGCCGCAGGAGGCCTATGCCGCCCGCAAGCTGGGTGAGGCCCTGGAAGAGCAGGGCTATGAGCTCGGCTCGGATCGGAGCGGTTACGATCATCTGATCAGTCTGTCGGTGCATGAAGAGAGGCTGGGTTCTGAAGCCTTTGCTATTGTGCCCGAGGACAGGGTCACGAGCGTCTATGGAGGCGACCACCGGGGGCTGATCTATGGCGCGCTGGCCCTGGCCGAAACGCTGCGCAATGGCACGCCGCTGACAGCGGTGGAATCCACCGAACAGAGCCCGAATCTGGCGTTTCGCGGGATCAAATACAATCTGCCCTGGGAAACCTACCGGCCCAGTTCGGCGCTGGACCAGCATTACGAGACTGCACGGGATCTCGATTATTGGGAGTCGTTTCTGGATATGATGGTGGCGAACCGTTTCAACGCCATCAGCCTGTGGAATCTGCATCCTTTTACGTTCATGATCCAGCCGAAAAACTTCCCCGAAGCGAGCCCATGGTCGGATAAAGAATTCGCCCAGTGGCAGCGTCTTTACCGCGAGATCTTCCGGATGGCGAAAGAGCGCGGGTTGGACACCTATCTGGTCCACTGGAGCATTTTTGTCAGCCGGGAATTTGCCGAGGCCCACTCCGTCGCGGAGCAGAACTTTTATCCGCACTACTATGTGGAAGGCGATACCTCGGAGATCGTGCGGCGTTATCTGCGCGAAAGCGTTACCCAGGTGCTCGAGGAGTATCCCAACCTGGATGGGTTTGGTATTTCCCACGGCGAAGGCATGGCTGGCATGACGCCCCTTGAGCGGCAGAAGTGGATGGATGATGTGTTGATCGCGGGGATGCTGGACGCTGATCGCCCCGTGAAACTCATTCACCGCGTCCCTTTTTCCTCGGGAACCGGTTCGGAGCCGGGCGTCAGCAAGAGTGTGGAAGTGGTGACCCGCGATGCGATGGAGAAGCTGGAGGATCGCTTTGACGGTCCGATCTGGGTGGAAATGAAGTTCAATTGGTCCCATGCCCATTCCACACCAGAGTTGGTGAAGGTCCACGGCGGCAAGCTGGGCGACACTTATTTCAAACCGACGCCCAAAAACTACAAGGTCACCTGGCAGGCACGCAACGAAGACTTCTTTGCCCTGCGCTGGGGTGTGCCCGATTTCATTCGTCAGCATATCGCTCTGAATGGCGCGGCGGACTATGTGGGCGGATACTTTGTCGGCTCGGAAACCTACATCCCGGCGCTCGATTACTTCACCGCAGTGGACGAGCCGGTCGACTGGAACTGGGCCTTCGAGCGCCAGTGGTTGTTCTACCAGCTTTGGGGGCGCCTCCTTTACGATCCTGAAACACCCGACTCGGTGTTTCAGGCGGCATTCAACCGCCGGTACGGGGCCAAGGGTAATAACCTGTTGAACGCTTACTCTCTGGCCTCATCCACCCAACTGCGGCTGGCCTCGTTGTATGATTCGCGCTGGGATTTCACCCTCTACAGCGAGGGCTTTCTGGCGCTGCAGGGCGACTACACCCGTTATATTTCGGTTGACCACCTTATCGACCATCCCACCATGGACCCGGATTATGTTTCGGTGGCGGATTTCGTAGAGACAATGCACGAAGGCGGCTCTTTCGGCGTTGACCGCATTACTCCGCCGATTCTGGCCGAGCAGCTTGAGCGCGACAATCGCGAGGCGCTTCGGCTGGTAGAAGGTATTGATACCGAGGGCAATGCCTCGCTCATGTACGAAGTGGCCGACGTCAAAGCCTGGGCCCATCTCGGTCTTCATCTTGCGGAGAAGCTGAAAGGCGCCGTGGCGCTACACCGGTACCGTCTGTACGGTGATGAGGAACAGCAGCAGGTGGCTATCCGGCATTTACAGCAGGCTCTGGCGCACTGGGATCAAGTGGTGGAGATCACCCGGCCGATTTACCGCGACATGCCGCTGACCCACTATAACCACAACTTCTTCGAGGCCAATGACGAGAATCTTTTTCATTGGGCGCTGGTTCGAGATGAGGTGGCGCAAGACGTGGACATTGCCCGCAGCGCCGAGCCGGAAGGTTAGGCAAGATGAGGGGCTCCCGTTACAGACCGTCCTTTCGGCGCCCATGGGGTGCCGAAATTTTCCTGTAGGTGGACAATAGAGTTTGAGACTGCCCCCCTATTGATTTAGGGCACTACAGGACACCTAACTTACAATAAAGTTTGAGACTTGATGGTTTTTAAGATTATAGCGTAATAACTTAGGGATTTGGGTCAATCGGGAGGGGGAGGTCAGGCCGGTAGGGCGGTTTTGGCTGGGAGTCAGCGACTACTTTGAGGTTGATACTATCCAAGTCATGGTTTCTTGATGCAGTTTCTCTTAAGTTCCCGAGGAATTTCGGGGGGCAATAGTTCATACAATAAATGAGAATTATTCTTGTAAAGCCAGAGATAGGCTGCCGGTAGGTCCTTCCGAATGTCATTTCGTATACAATCCGGATGACTTTCTATGTAATCCGATAGAATTCGTTTGTAGTGGCACTGTTTCTTATATAAGCGAATTCGGCCTCTTAGAGGAATAAGGTAACTATGCGTTGTAAGTACTTGCTCTATGAGACCAACTGATACGTTTAAGGGCTTCGCTATCTCGTTGGTACTTTTTCCAATATGGAGCTTTCTCCACACAGCTCTTCTCTCAGCGTTGTATAACAGCTTGGGTCGAAGCTTTATATCGACCTTCAAATTGGGGTAAAGATAACCCATACATGAGAATTAACTCGATAGTCAAAGCGACAGAAAATTTGACCGATAAAGGTAGTCTAAAATCCTTAACATTGCTTAAGTTTTATGGTCATCAATGTAGTGGTCAAGTGTTTTAGGC
>NZ_DGMV01000032.1:135303-141001 GCF_002388575.1 Marinimicrobium sp. UBA4509 | reverse complement strand
TGAATGGGTAGCGGCGGATGCGCCTTCGGCTTATCCGCCCTACGGCCGAGCGCAGCGGTATAAATGCGCGTAGGGCGGATAAGCGCAGCGCATCCGCCGTTACCGCACGCGACGTTTTCAAAACCGCGACCCAAGGCGGTACAACCCGAATCCAACAACAAGACCGATTACAGAGTTAATAATCCGATATGGCGAACTACTCCTCGGAAGATATTGAAGTACTCACCGGGCTAGACCCCGTCAAAAAGCGCCCGGGCATGTACACCGACACCACCCGGCCCAACCACCTGGCCCAGGAAGTGATCGACAATAGCGTCGACGAAGCCCTCGCCGGCCACGCGAAAAGCATTCAGGTGGTGTTGCATAAAGATCATTCGATTTCCATCTCGGACGACGGTCGGGGCATGCCGGTGGATATGCACCCCGAGCAGGGTAAACCCGGGGTGGAAGTGATTTTGAGCACCCTTCACGCCGGGGGCAAATTCTCCAACAAGAACTACCAGTTCTCCGGCGGCCTGCACGGGGTGGGGGTGTCGGTGGTGAACGCGCTTTCCCAGATGCTGGAAATCACCATCAAGCGCGATGGTCAGGTGCATCGCATGGGCTTCAAGGATGGCGACAAAGCCACCGATCTGGAAGTGATCGATACCTGCGGCAAACGCAACACCGGCACCAGTATCCGCTTTCTGCCCAACCCGAAATACTTCGACTCGCACAAATTTTCGGTCAGCCGCCTGCGCCACAACCTGCGCGCCAAGGCCGTGCTCTGCCCGGGGCTGACGGTCACCTTCAAAGACGAGCAGTCCGGCGAAACCGATGAGTGGTTTTACGAGGACGGTCTGCGGGACTACCTGCAGGGCGCAACCCAGGGCTGGGAAACCCTGCCCGAACAGCCCTTTGTCGGCGAGTTCTCCGGTAAAACCGAGGGCGTCAGCTGGGCGGTCCAGTGGCTGCCGGAAGGGGGCGAACTGGTTCAGGAAAGTTACGTGAACCTGATTCCCACCGCCCAGGGCGGCACCCATGTGAACGGTCTGCGCACCGGTCTACTCGATGCGTTGCGCGATTACTGCGAGTTTCGCAACCTGCTGCCCCGCGGCGTGAAGCTGGCCCCGGAGGATGTCTGGGCCAACTGCAGCTACGTGCTCTCCTCCAAATTGGCCGACCCGCAGTTCTCCGGTCAGACCAAAGAGCGATTGTCGTCCCGCGAGGCGGCGGCGTTTGTCTCCGGCATTGCCAAAGACGCCTTCGCCCTGTGGCTCAATCAGCACACTGAAGATGGTGACAAACTGGCCGAGCTGTGCGTCAACAATGCCCAGCGCCGAGTGCGTTCAAGCAAGAAAGTCGCCCGCAAAAAAGTGACCCAGGGGCCAGCCCTGCCGGGTAAACTGGCGGACTGCTCCAGCTCGGATCCCTCACGCAGCGAGCTGTTTCTGGTGGAGGGTGATTCCGCCGGCGGCTCGGCAAAGCAGGCCCGGGATCGGGAATTTCAGGCGATCATGCCGCTGCGCGGGAAAATTCTGAACACCTGGGAAGTCGATGCCGGGGATATTTTCTCCAACCAGGAAGTACACGATATTTCCGTGGCTCTGGGGGTCGACCCCGGCGCGGCGGATCTGAGCCAGCTGCGCTACCACAAAATATGCATTCTCGCCGACGCCGACTCCGACGGCCTGCATATTGCGACGCTGCTGTGTGCGCTGTTTGTCCAGCACTTCCGCCCGCTGGTGGAAAACGGCCATGTGTTTGTCGCCATGCCGCCGCTGTACCGTATCGATGTGGGCAAGGAGGTGTACTACGCGCTGGATGAGAGTGAAAAGAACGGCGTCCTCGACCGCATTGAGGCGGAAAAGAAAAAGGGTAAGGTGAACGTGCAGCGCTTCAAGGGCCTCGGTGAAATGAACCCCCTGCAATTACGCGAAACCACGATGGCCCGCGATACCCGGCGGCTGGTTCAGTTGGGTATCGACGATATCGAAGGCACGATGCAGATCATGGACATGCTGCTCGGCAAAAAACGCGCCTCGGATCGCCGCGTCTGGCTGGAAAGCAAAGGCAACCTGGCCGATATCGCGGTTTGAGGTGGCCAGGGTGTCGGATTACGCTTCGCTAATCCGACCTACCCACCCCAACCATTCGTAGGTCGGATTAGCGAAGCGTAATCCGACATAGTGCCTAGTAACATAGTGCCTAGTAAAGAGACGGTTCCCCTTCCGGGCGGGTTTTGAAACGCCGGTGTACCCACATGTATTGCTCCGGGCAGGCACGTACTCTCTCTTCGATAAACTCATTGATCCGCCGGGCATCCGCCGTCTCATCGCCTGAGGGTAACTCCGTCAGCGGCGGGTACACCTTCACGTCATACCCCGAACCGTCCGCCCGGCGGTGATGGGTGAAAGGAATCAGTTGCGCCCGGCCCATGCGTAGCAACTGCGAGGTGGCGGTAATTGTTGCCGCCGGTACACCAAAAAATGGTACAAACACGTGCGGGCGACGGTCGCCGTAATCCTGATCGGGGGCGTACCATACCGCCCGGCCCTGGCGCAGTCGGCGTACCATATGCCGCATATCTTCCCGCGCAATGGCAATTCCGCCTTGGCTGAAGCGCTCCCGACCGTGGCGCTGGATCAGATCGTACACCGGGTTATTGTGGGGCCGGTACAGACCGTCAATGGAATGGTTCAAACACACCAGTTTGGCTCCCAGGTCCAGGTGGGTGAAGTGCATCGCCATAAACACTACCCCCTGGCCCGAGGCCTGGGCAGCTTGCAAGTGTTCCAGCCCTTCCACGCTGTGGCATAAAGACATCAAACGTCGACGTGGCCAGAACCAGGCGATACCGGTTTCGAGCAGTGCTATCGCTGTGGACTCAATGTTGCGTCGGGCCAAGTTGGTCCGTTCCGGCTCAGCCATGTCCGGAAAACACAGTGAAAGGTTGCGCAACGCGGTACGCCGCCGACCTTTGGCCAAGCGCCAGACGAGTTTCCCTAGCCCTCTTCCCATGGCCATCTGCACCCGGTAGGGCAACTGGGCAATCAGCCACCACAGGCCAAAGCCGACCCAGGTCAGCCAGTAGCGAGGGTGAAACAGTTGGCGGGAGACACGCGGCATTTCGATAAATCCTCAGACACACAGAAAAGGCGCTATTCTACCGTGTATGATGGCGCGGGGGGTGCCTGTGAACTATGTTAATATAGACGCCACATTTGAAGTTTTACCGGGAGTAAGAGGACGGCCCTTGTCCCATCATCAGTCATTGCGAGAGGCGCTGCGCGCGGCCACTCGTGCGGAGCATAAGGCACTCGAGGCCCAACCGCTCATGCAGCGACTGCTCTCCCCGGAACTCACCCTCATCGAATACGGTCAGATCCTGCGGGCTCAGCGGGCATACTACCGTGCCCTGGAACCGGCGCTAATGCCCCTCGAGCAGCAACTTCGAGAGCGTTTTCCCGAGGTGGGCTATCGTTACCAGTCTCGCCTGGCGTCACTGGATCAGGACTGCCGCGTGCTGCAATTGCCGGATGATCACGATATCCGCACGGGCGCGAGTTGGCGGCCTCCGCTAGACTCTACGGAGGAGGCGCTCGGCGTGCTGTATGTGCTGGAAGGTGCCAGCCAAGGGGGGCGGGTCATCGCCAGGGCATTGAACCGATCCCTGGGCCTGGAGAGCAGTAATGGCGCCGACTTTTTTCATTACCATGTTACCCAGGACGGATGGACCCGCCTTTGCCTCTGGCTGGAATCCATTCCTTTGGATGCGACATGGCATTGCGCGCTGACCGGCGCCAAGGCAACCTTTACCGGGCTGAAGGCCCATTTCGATCATTGGCAGAGGCAACTGAGTGACCGCTGAAACCCCGAAGTGTTTTGCGGACGAGCTTCAGGCAGCGCAGGAAGAGTGCGCGCGCGAGCCCATCCATATTCCCGGCGCCGTGCAGAGCTTCGGAGTGCTGCTGAGCTTTGATTCGTCAATTCGGCGGGTCTGGCAGGTTAGCGCCAATGTTCGCCAGCACCTGGGGTTGACGGTGAACGAGTGCCTCGGGGCCAGTGCCGCAGGCATTCTGGGCAGCAGCCTGCTGGGCAGGATCCGGCGCGGGCTGGCCAATTCCGATCGTCTCCCGGGGGCGATGACCGTCACCCGCAAGTTGGCTGGCATCAGCCGTAAGCTGCACGTGGTCGCCTACCGCAGCGGCGATGCGGTGATCGTGGAGCTTGAACAACTGGAAGGTTCGGCGCGCTATCGCTGGTTGTCCCTGGTCAACGACTGGATTGCCAAGCTGGTGGAAACCCGCACCGAGGATGAGGTCCTCAATCGGCTGTGCGATGCCGTCCGGTCCATTACCGGCTACAACCGCTCGCTGATTTACGCGTTTGATGACGACTGGAATGGCAAGGTGCTTGCCGAGAGCCGCGATGAGGTGCTGTCTTCCCTGATGGGGCAACACTTCCCTGCGTCCGATATCCCGCCTCAGGTTCGCGCCATGTACGGCAATAATCGCATTCGCGTCATTGCCGATGCTCAGGCTGAGGCCGCCCCGCTCGTGCCGGCGATGAATCCGGCCAACGGCAGCCCGCTGGATCTGAGCCAGGGCTATTTGCGGGCGGTATCGCCGATTCACTGCGACTATATGCAGAACATGGGGGTCCGATCGTCTCTGTCGGTTGCCATCTATTCCGATTCCCGGCTCTGGGGCTTGGTCAGCTGTCACAGCCAGACGCCCCTGTCTCTGTCGCCGTCTGCCCGGGACAGCGTTGCCACTCTGGTTGAAGTGGCCAGCCAACGCCTGTTCCTGCTCAAAGCCGAGGCCGACGCCCACTACCGGCAGCAGATCCACGACAATCGGGTTCAGCTCGCCCACGGGGTTCAGGAGCGTCACGCGCCGCGAGATCTGGTGCAGCAGCACGCCGAGCACTGGCGGCAGCTGTTCCGGGTGGAGGGGATTGCGCTGGTGTATCTTGGCGAAATCACCCGCTCCGGCAAGACCCCCGACGAGGATCAGGTGCGCGAGCTGACCAACTGGCTTGACGCTGAGCTCAAAGAGCCGGAGCCCTGGGCCACCACCTCGCTCAGCGCCTCGGGCTACCCCTGTGCTGAGGCGATACAGAGCTGGTGCTGCGGACTGCTGGCCATGCCCCTGCTGATTGACATGGATGCCCGGGGCTGGTTACTGCTGTTTCGTCCAGAGCAGTTTGAAATGATTCCCTGGGCGGGCAAACCCGAGAAGGTCGCCGAGGTGCGCGACGGACGCACGGTTCTGTCGCCGAGAACGTCCTTTGCATCCTGGGTTGAAGAGGTCAGTGGCAAAAGCTCGTCCTGGCACCCGGCCGAGATCAACGCCGCCCGGGATCTGGGCGATGACCTGGCGGTCATTGCCGCCGCCCATGAAATTACCCGGCTGAATGAATACCTGCGGCGCGAACGCAAGGCACTCGCGGAGGCGAATCAGCACCTGGAAAAAGTGGCCAACACCGACTCCCTGACCGGCACCCTGAACCGCTACCGGATTGAGCATCTGGTGCAGATGAGCATGGCCAACGCCGAACGCTATGGCCAGCAGTTCTCCCTGTTGCTGTTTGATCTCGATCATTTCAAGCAGATCAATGATACCTACGGCCACAATGTCGGTGACCGGATCCTGAAAACCCTGGTCAACTCGCTGACCGACGGGCTGCGTGAGGGCGACCAGTTGGGGCGTTGAAA
>NZ_DGMV01000032.1:132448-135218 GCF_002388575.1 Marinimicrobium sp. UBA4509 | reverse complement strand
GTTGGGGCGTTGGGGCGGAGAGGAATTTCTGGTGCTCGCCGCCAATACCGTGCTAGATGATGCGGCGATTTTCGCCGAACGTCTGCGTGGGCTGGTACTCGGCACTGAATTTGGATTGGACGAGCCGGTCACCATCAGTATCGGCGTGGCCGAGTGGGGCAAGGGCGATACCATGAAAACTCTGCTGGTGCGCGCCGATCGGGCCATGTACGAGGCGAAGCACGCTGGACGCAATCGGGTCTGTCTGCAGAGGTAGAGATGGTGTTATTATAACCGGCTTTGACTCGGGCCTTGGGGGCGCGTTTTGAAGCTATCGGTCATCATTTCGACTTACAATTCGCCAGCGTGGCTGGAGAAGGTGCTCTGGGGATATTCCGTTCAGGACCATAAGGCATTTGAGTTGATCGTTGCCGACGATGGTTCTTCGCAACAGACCCGAGCCGTCGTGGATCGAATGCGTTCTGAAACAGGAATGCAGATCAAGCATGTCTGGCAGCCGGATGAAGGGTTTCGCAAGTGTCGTATTTTGAATCTTGCGACATTGCAGGTTGAGAGCGAATACGTCGTCTATACCGATGGGGACTGTATTCCTCGTCGCGATTTTCTCTCCGTGCACGCTTCAGAAGCCGAACCCGGTCGCTTTCTTTCCGGCGGCTACCACAAATTGCCTCTTGATTTGAGTCAGTTGATTGCCAGAGAGGACATTGTCAGCGGCGAATGTTTTGATTTGTCATGGTTGAAACAGCGAGGGCTGCCTGCCAGCCACAAGAACAGCAAATTGACGGCAGGCCCTTTAAGAGCCTGGCTCTATAACCGTTTGACGCCAACCCGCTGTCGCTTCAAAGGGTCGAATGGCTCCGCTTGGCTGAAGGATATTGTTGCGGTCAATGGTTTTGATGAAACCATGGCCTATGGTGGGGAGGATCGAGAGTTTGGCGCTCGTCTGATCAACCTCGGTGTCAAACCCAAACACGTGCGATACAACGCGATCGTCATTCACCTGGATCACAAGCG
This sequence comes from Marinimicrobium sp. UBA4509, assembly GCF_002388575.1. NCBI lineage: Bacteria > Pseudomonadati > Pseudomonadota > Gammaproteobacteria > Cellvibrionales > Cellvibrionaceae > Marinimicrobium > Marinimicrobium sp. UBA4509. The sequence continues at coordinate 134,204 of NZ_DGMV01000032.1, read as the reverse complement.
AAGTTATGTTGATCCTCGTATTGTTTTGGCTAATAAGGAGCACCGGAAGAAAGTGGAGAAAGAACGCATCGTGGTTACAGCTCATGGTCTGAAAGAGCATGATGGATCGGATGTGTCGATTATTGGCTGAGAATCTGTAGTCGTTTTTATCGTTGGAGTTTTGCTTGATCTTTTTCGTTTTTTCATACAATCGCGGGCCGCACCTGAAAAATTGCGTAGAGTCGATCGAGTGTTGCGCGCCCGGGCAACCCGTGATTGTTTTTGATGACGCCAGCGATGACCCGGAAACCGTCGCTGTCCTTGCGTCAATCGGCGAGCGGCACGAAGTGGTGGTGCGCGAGGACAAAGACTCTACTGACCAGCATGGCGCCCTGTACACCAACATGCAAAACGCGATTGATCGAGTATGCGATGATGATGTCATCTGCTTTTTGCAAGATGACACTCAGATGGTGAGGCGGTTGGATGACGATGATGTGGTGTTTATCAAGGAGTATTTCGACCGCTATCCAGACTCGGGCTTTCTCGCACCGGTTTTTCAGCGAAAAATAGCCCGGCCGGCTACTCTGCAGCGATTTGTTTATGATCCGGAGCGGGGTGTCTATATTCAGTCCGTGAAAAATGGGCGCCGCGTTGCAGGCGTATATTACTCTGATATTTCCATTACGACCACGCGACGACTCAAGGATAAGGGGTGGCAGTTTTTGATGGGTGAGTTTGAGAACGAGCAGCAGGCAGCCCGGTTGTTTGAAGAAATGGGATACCTATACGCCCCCTTTGTCATGTGGCTTCCTAACCCGCCGGCCTACAGGAATAAAAAGAAAAGTCTTGCTTTTTCGATAGCGGAAAAGATCAACAGAGCGGGTCTCTACCCATTTTCCATTATGACGGATGCCAGGGTCAGAGCGTTGAAATCGCGCCCCACGAAAGAACTTCCGATCGCAGAGCACTACCTGTCGACAACGGTCGACGGGGTGCCCCGCCCCTGGATATTTCATCCGCTACGTCGTTCGCGTTTGCTGCGCAGACTGGATAAGCTGGAAGCTGTGGTGCGCAGTGCGAAGAGCTGGTTTACTCCGAAAGGGTAGTCTTTACCAGCTCACAACCGCTTCAATTTGACTTCCAGATTGTTCAGTAGTTTGAGCCCCCTTAGGCCAGTCAGCGGGTTGTAGGTCCATGGCTTTCGAGGCGTTATCGGAGTGCATTCCAGTAGCGATTCAGCGACGGGAATCTCCTTCGGGGATCGGCGGAGGAACTGATCTGCCTGTTCGGCGCTCCAGATTATGAATGGGTAGTAACCACATTGTTTCTTTCGTTCGGCAATCTTCAGGGCCAGAGTCTTCTTCTTTCCACGCCACGCCGGAACCTCTGGCAGCCACATGGCAAAAGGGCTGTAAAGGTATAGCATGCGTCCGAACAGTGCTTTGGCCTGGCGATCATTGCCCGGTTCGGATTGCAGAAATCGCCACTGTTTCTTCAGTAGTTTTTGCGGAGAGGTGACCAGCAGGTCGGAATAGTGAATGCCGGCACTTTGCTGGGTCGCCCTTCGTAAGTAGGTGTTTTGGGTGGGGCCAGGGTCATCAGATACGGGGTTTCTGTTCAGGTCGATGCCGCGGATGAAGCAGGGGTGAATGAAACCGACCGAGGCATTCTCTTCCAATATCGAATGTAATTGAGCAAGTTCGTGAAGCGCAACCGGTCGAATGACCTGTGTGTCGTCCTGAAGAAAGCATACCAGGGAATAGTGTTGCGTTGC
>NZ_DGMV01000032.1:98856-132335 GCF_002388575.1 Marinimicrobium sp. UBA4509 | reverse complement strand
CCAGGGAATAGTGTTGCGTTGCCTCCAGGGCGGACTGCATGTTGTGATAAAGTCCGCCGTGCTTGATCCTTCCTTTGATTGCAGGTTGCACGATTGTGACCGTCTCCCGTATTCGCTCCAGGTAAGACTGGGTGAGCGGGTCGGTACTCTCGTCGTCGAATATTAAAATGTCGGCGTAAGGCGCGCACTTGCGTATAGAATCCACACAGTTTTCTAAGAACTGTGCCCGGTTGAAAGAAAATATACAGAATGCGACGGAAATGTCAGATATCTGATCGGTCATAGGAATCTCGTCAGTGGGACAGAGCTTACTCGCCTGGGGCTGTGCCGCCATGGCTCAGATCAGCCGTTGGGTCAACGCGGGGCCAGCTAGGCAGTTGTCGGCTCCAGACCCAAACAAAAATCAGGGGTAACCAAGTGTATAGCCACATCGTTTTAACGGAAATGACCAAGGTGTAGGTATTGGTGATCACGAGCATGACAATGGTGCCGATAATGCCAAGCAAGTAAACTTTGGCGGCTTTCGTGGTGTTGGCTCGATAAATGGCGCTCAGCACCAAACCGAGTAGCGCCAGTAAAAAGCCTAACCCGATCAGACCCGTTTGTATAAAGGTGCCGAGGAACAGGTTGTGGGGTTGTGCGGTACCCAGCCGGGACTGAGCGTATATGAGCAGGCCCGCTTTGGTGGTTTCGAGATCAGTGGCGGCACCATGCCCGAACAGCAGTGAGGCGGGAAGGTGTTCCAGGTGGGCCGTCCATAATAGGAGTCGGTAAGAGGTGCCTCGCTCGGCCATGAACTGGACGAACTCATTGAAACCGTAGAGCGACAGTACGCCGGCCAGAGCGGCAGTTAAACTGAAAAAGGCAATCAGGAGCAGCTTCCAGTGGCGGTGAAGCACGGCGCTGACAAGCAAGGTATAGAGGATGATCACCGCCAGCGCGAGGGTCGGTCCCCGGCTCCCCGAGAGCAAGGTGCAACTGCAGGTTAGAATGAGTGCTGCGAACAGTAGCGCCAGATCCTTTCGGTTGATTGCCTGCCGTTCGTGCCATAGAAGAAAGGCGCCAATGCACAAATACATAATCAGCACGGAGACCCCTTCAATGGGCTGATACAAGGCGCCAATTCCATGCAGTCGTCCTGAAAAGTGATGGAAGCCGCCAAAAATGACCAGCGCGGACAGGCTGCCGAGCACGACGCAGGAGAGAATGAAGCGCCCGAGGAACAGGGGGGTTTCCAAAATGCGCGGCAGTGCCGCCAAGAGCACCAAGACCAGCAATGCGGTTTCAAAACTCCAACGCAGGGCCTGGATGTGCTCTGCGCCACTCGCCTGGCTGACGATCAGTGAGCTGGCGGCTACGTAGAGTAAAAAGCCCGCGCACAGACGTAGCAGGGCGTCACCGGTATCAATGCGCAGCCGCCCCATGCTGAAAAAAACCAGTACCGGTAAGCCGAGCGCCAGGTGGAACCAGGCCTTGAAAAGGTCCGGGTGCGGGGAGATGGCCGACAGGGCAACCCAGATCAAAAACAGGGTCGGCAGGCGGCGCTGATAGCCGGAAGTCGTTTGCTCGTGAGCACTGGGTGTCATTGCGTGGTGATCCATTCTAGCAACAGGTCCGTGAAGTCGCGGGCATTCCAGTCGTGCTTGCCGCTGCTCTGGGAGTGAAGGGTAATATAGTGAACGTCAGGGCGCTCGAACAGCGCCTTGACTTGCTGCACCACGGCCGTGGCATCGCGGGTGTCAAAGATATAGTGCATCACATCCGGAGCCCGCCACTGCACGGGGCGCGTCTCGTGCTGAGCGAGATACTGTTTGTATAACCCGAATTCCGACCAGCGTCTGGGCGGTTGGTTCAGCAGGTGTTGCCACCAGGGGCGGCCGCTTTGTTGCTCCAGATGTTGGAGCATGCCATTCACGGCGGCCCCGTCGAATACGAAAGGGGTGTCGAAATAGGTATTGACCGGCTGATCTTCGGTCAGTTTTCGGGGCCCGGTCAGCTTGGCGGCGTTGTCCACCCACTTGCGTACTTTCCCGCTCAACTCCCCCAGTGGCTGCCACTGGGCGAAGCACACCACCGCGTCGGCGGTCTGAAAGTCATCCAGTTGGGCCGAGGGCGTGACCACCACATCGGAGTCCAGAACGATGGTGGTGTCGTGGCCCGCTTCACTGGCCACCGCGAGTTTGCACAGCTGCTGCGTATGCCAGCCGGTATAGGCGGGCCAGCGCGGCCAGCCCAGGGTCCGGCGCAGGCTGCCGCTGATACGGGTCAGGTGGCGGCCGGTGCGGGCGCTGATGTGACGCGCCTTGATGCGTTCGCGCTCTACGTCCGCTGGCAGTACCTCGGCGGTGGTTCGCAGCACCACATTGGGCGCTTCGGCGTAGGCTTCGAAGAGGTGCCGATCTTCGGTCTGTACCACGACGTGGTGTTTCAGCCCCGCCAGGGGGGAGCGCGCCAGAGAGGCCCGGAGCAGACGGAAGTGCTCCAGATCTCCGGCCCAGGTCGGGGTCAACAGAATGGGGTTGGACGGGATGGCGGCCGTCATCCGTTGCCGTCCCTCAGGCGCGACTGAAGGCGACGCAGCGCGGTGCGTACCCCGGTGTTGGCCTTGCTGCCCGTGTAGCGCCCTTTGCTGATGTGCCGAATACGGTACACGCTCGGAATGGGCAGCGGCTCGCCCTGACTCTGTACCAGCCAGCGAAAAGCGCGGTCTTCGTGGCACTTGGCGAACTGCTCACTGGGCTGCTGATACAGGGCAATGTGGCGACAGTAACCGACCGCCCGGCAGACATCCCCGTGGGCGATCTGCAGCGGTCCAGTCGCCTTGGAGGGGCGCTTGACCGTAAATGAGCCGGTGTCGATGTCCAATACCGCTGGCTCATGGGCCGCGGTGAGCATGGGATTGTCTTCGGCCAGCAGATCCGTGGTGCGCTCCTCTTCGGGGAAGATCAGCGCGTCTTGGCGCCCCTGAAGCAATTCGGCCAGGGTATCCAGGCAGTCGTCGCGGAACATCAGATCGCAGTCGGTGAACCACACCCAGTCGGCCCGGGTTTCCAGTGCCGCCCGGTTTCGGCCTATGCCCCGGCGGAACAGCTCCTGCCGTGGCAGTGCCCGCCAGTTCCAGGTGACACCGGGTACCGACTGGGTGGAAAAGAACTCCAGCAGTTGCGCGGTCCGGGTGTCCTCGGGGGCGTAGAACACGGTCATGGTGACGTTCAGTCTGGTGGGCGGGAACAGCACCAGAGAGCTCAATTGATAGGCCAGGAAATGCGAGTAATTCCAGCAGTGGCTGACGATCTCCAGATCCAGCGGCCCGGTCTTCGCCGTCCGCGCGGCCACCGGTGGCAGGTCCGGCTCGAACCAGCGGGCCGGGACCCAGCCTTTGGCGGCCAGACGATAAAAAGCGAGGCGGAGTGCGTCAAACATAAGGTGCGCCATTCGGATCAAAAAACCGCGGCATTCTATCACGGCACAGGCGGCGCTGCCCGCCAGAATCATGGTGTAGATGACCGCTGACCGTCAGGCATAGCCCTGCTTCAGCGCTTTGAGAAAGGGTTCCGGCGTGTTGTCGGTGCCGGCACTCCAATGCTTGTGGACGCCACGCTCGAGGCGGGCCAGGTTGGCGGCCTTCCAGGGCGCGTCAGCGGTATGGCTGGCGTGTTGAACGCCGCGGTCGAAATCGATCAGAAAGACCTCGCCCGAGCTCGGGCGGACCAGAATATTGGTGGCATTGAGGTCGGCGTGGTAAACCCCGGCGTCATGAAAGCGCCGAATGCAGCGTCCCGCCGCCTCCCAGAGAGGAGGGTGCCCGGTTTGGTCGAGGCTCAGCAGCGATTGGGTATCCTCCAGCCGCTCGATGATCAAGGCCGCCCGGTAGGTGAGTCCTTTACGTTCGTACCAGGCGGCGATGGGGGTGGGAACGGGCAGCCCCTGGGCGCTGAGTGACTGGAGCAGGGAAAACTCCCTGAGGGCTCGGACCCGGGACGAGCCGAGGTAGACGTAGCGGTCATCCAGCAGTTTGCCGGGAAGACCGCCGCGGCGATAATGCCGCAGGACCCACCGGCCCAGGTCACCGTCGAGAAACCAGGCGGCGCCCCGGCCACCGCTGCCGACCGGCTCGGCCGAAGCGCCCCAGGCGGCGGGATCAAACCACCGGAACTGAAAGGCGTCGGCCAGGGCGGGCTGGACCAGAGCGTGCTGTGAACCGTCGTGGTAGGCGCGGCCGGGGGCGTCGATCATCAAATCATTCAGCCTTTGTGGGTGAGTGCTTGCTAGCGTTCATAGCAAGTGGGTGAGCTGGGCTCGCGGCCATCGGCCTGTTCGTCTTCCCGCGCCAGCTGGTCCAGCAGGGCCTTGCGCAGGATGGGCAGGTGAGACTGCTCGGGGTTGCGGGTGGCGGTCAACAGGCTCAGGCGGCCGCGACGGGCGTGGCGCATCAGTGGCGTGAGTGCGTCCGGGTCATCGTCCAGCTCGCTCTGGTAGTCTTTGGCAAAGCGCTGCTGGTCGATATCGCCCTGATGCCAGGCGCGCCGCAGGGCGGGAGAGGGGGAGGCGTTGCGGTACCACTCGGTCAGTTGCAGGTCGTCCCGGCGCTTCCCTCGCGGCCAGAGGCGATCCACCAGTACACGGGCACCATCGGTGCGCTCGACGGGTTCGTAAACGCGTTTGAAAACGATGTCGTAGCTCATGGAGCGCAGTTTAGCACTTCCCACCGGACCCTTGGGGGTCACGCGATCTGTAACACCTGCTTCATGGTCGGCGTCTGGGCCGGATCGACCAGATCGGCCAGGGTGTAGCCATCGAGTACGCTGAAAAAGGCATTCAGGGATTCGGCGAAGATGCCCTTCAGGCGACAGGCCGGGGTCAGTACGCAGTGGTTTCCGGCGCTGAAGCACTCCACCAGCGACAGATCCTGTTCGGTACTGCGGACCAGCTCGCCCAGATTGATGTCCTTGGGATCGCCCCGCAGGCGGAGGCCGCCGTTTTTACCGCGAATGGCGTGCAGGTAGCCCTTGCTGTTCAGCTCCTGCACCACCTTCATCAGGTGATTCTTGGAAATGTCGTAACTCTCGGCAATTTCCCGGATGGTCGACAGTTCGTCGCCCTTGAGCGCAACGTACATCAGTACGCGCAGGGAGTAATCGGTATAGCGGGTAATATGCATGGTTGACCTCGTTAGCCGGGGCGGCCGTCGGCCCGGGGCTGCCACAGTATCGGCGCATAAAGTACCACAAACAAGGCAAACGCCAGAATCCAGGCCAGGGCGGACAGGGTGACCCCGATCCGGTAGTCCAGCCACTGGTTGGCGGCCAGCAGCCGAAACACCGTGGCGGCAATGATCGCGGCGTACATCAGCCGGCCGAAGGGACGCAGGGTGAGAGGCCGCCCGGTGTGGCCCATGGCCACCCGGCTCATTACCCCGAGAATCAGTGTGGCAACGCCGCCCACGGCGAGGGCGTGTTGCCACAGGGAGTCCGACAGCGCGGGCAGGAAGGCGCCCAGGCCGCGCAGCGCCAGAGCAACCACAATCCAGCCATAGGCCAGGTGCAGAATCCACAGCAGGGGTTCGCGTCGGGTCTGCCAGCCGGACCACTGGTAAAGACGTACGCCGTTGACAGTGGCGGCCAGCAGGGCCACGGCGCCTTCGACCCAGAGCGGCAATGGCAAAAGGGCTACCAGAGTGAGTGCCAACACACTTGCCAGCGCCCACTGAGTGACATGCGCCGACTGCGTGACCCGCTCCGGGCGTCCGCCATGCATCTTCAGCCAATTGGCGGTGAAGGCCGGGGTGATGCGTCCGGCGATGACCACAATCATCAGAGTAATCACATCCAGGCCCAGACCTTGGCCCAGTTTGAGTAGGCCCACACCACCGTTCATAAAGCCCAGGTGCATCAGCAGGTTGCCCGTCGTCAGCGCCGCCAACACGGCCACCAGAATCAGGTTGCGCTTGTTGCCGTAGCGCAGCAGGACTCGCCCGGCATAGAGCGCCACCACGGGCAAAAAGGCGAGATCGACCACCGCGACCAGCCAGCCCGGCAACCAGCCCGCAAACCAGAACACCGCCCGCCCGGCGAGCCAGAGTACCACCAGGGCTATCAGGCCGGCGCCGCGCAGGGGTGGGGCACCGGTCCAGTTGCACATGGCGGTGAGCAGAAACCCGGCAATGGGGGCGCTGACGAACCCGTAGATCATCTCGTGGCTGTGCCACTGCAGCGGGGACCAGCCCAGAGGCAGGGGCCAGCCGCCAAAGAGAAAACCAATCCACGCCAGGATGATGGCGATGGCGTACACCCCCGCCAAAATGAAAAATGGCCGGAATGCATAAGAAAAGAGGGCCGATGGTTGCGACATGTTCAGATTTCCTCGTTCGCTGAGCCGACGGATCAGGCGTCGGGCCGGCTCCATAAAAAGGTGGCAATGGCGCAGAACAGTACTGTCAACGCCAGTAGCACGGTCGGTGCTGCGCCGGAAATGATTAGCCAGACCAGGCTGGCGGTCAGCATCGTGCAGGCCAACCACTTTCCCCGGCGGGGAATGGCTCTCCGGGTGCGCCAGGCCTCCAGCGCCGGCCCGAAGTGCGGGTGGTGGCAAAGCCAGCGGTGCAGCCGGGGTGAGCCTTTGGGGGCGGCCCAGGCCGCCAGAATCAGAAACGGTGTGGTGGGTAGCAGGGGTAATAGGGCGCCCAGCGCGCCCAGTGCAAGGCCGCTCCAGGTCACCAACAGCCAGGGTAGTCGCTGCGGGTGTCGCCAAATCGAGGTGGGACTCATGGAAACCCTCGGATACTCACGCCAACAAAACATGCATTAACAATATATCTTTTTGCGGAGGTATTCAATCAACCCTCCCACCCCTGAGTAGGAGTGAATGATGCGCGCTATGCCATTCAGGGGAGGCCGACTATCCCTGAAGGGGTAGATGGCGCCCATAAAGATGAATTTATTTTACATCTTTATCTTGGGTCGTTATTCTTTGTTAAAGAAGTAATTTAAATGAACCTTTTAACCGGTTCATTCCTGTCTGGTCATCGCACAAGGGGAGCTGCCTATGAATTGGCTGACACAATCGGTGGGAGATATTGCCCGGGAATTACCCGGGGCCACCGGGGTATTTCACGGTTACGGTCTGGATTTCTGCTGCGGGGGTAAGCAAGCACTCGCGCGGGCCGTCGAGCGCAAGGGCGTTGATGCCGAGGCACTGACCGCGGAGCTCGACCGGCTGCACGCCCAGGCCGATGGTGCCCGGGGCGACTGGGCGGACGCCGACAATGCCGAGCTGATCGAGCACATTCTGACCCGCTATCACGACGTTCACCGGGAGCAGCTGCCCGAGCTGATCCGGTTAAGTCAGCGCGTTGAGCTGGTACACGGCGGACACCCGGAGTGTCCGTCCGGCCTGGCGAGCCATCTTGAGGGGTTGCTGGCCGAGCTGGAAAACCACATGGCCAAGGAGGAGCAGATCCTGTTCCCCATGATCAGCCGGGGCATGCTCGGGATGGCCGGCGGACCGGTCGGCATGATGCGCCATGAGCACGACGAGCACGCCCAGGGGCTGGCGCGCATTCACGAGCTGACCCGGGGCATCAATCTGCCGGTGGGCGCCTGCAATACCTGGCGCGCCCTGTACCTGGGGCTGGCCACCTTCGAGGTGGACTTGATGGACCACATCCATCTGGAAAACAACATTCTTTTTGATCGCATTGACGGACAGGGGGCCGCGGCACATGGGTAAGTACAAAAGATTATGGTGGACGCTGATTGGCACATTGGCGGTTACCTTCGGTTTGTTGGGGTACTTTGGGGTCGAGGTGTACCGCAAGGCGCCGCCGATTCCGGATCAGGTGGTCACCGAAAGTGGTCAGACATTGATGACCGAAACCAGTATTCTCGACGGTCAGACCGCCTGGCAATCCGTGGGTGGTATGCAGCTCGGCTCCATCTGGGGGCACGGCGCCTATCAGGCGCCGGACTGGACCGCCGATTGGCTGCACCGGGAGCTGCTGGCCTGGCTGGAGTTGGCCGCTCAGGACAACTTCGGTGTCAGTTATGACGAGCTCGATGGGCGCGATCAGAATGCCCTTCAGTACGAGCTGAAGGAAGCCTATCGCACCAACACCTGGGATGCGGAGACCGACACCCTGGTGGTGTCCGATCGACGCGCTCAGGCGATGGCGCAGACAGCGGATTACTACAGCCGTCTGTTCGGCGGTGCCCCGGAGTTGCAGCCCACTCGGGAAAGCTACGCCATGAAAGAGGTCACGCTGCCGAGCGAAGAGCGCCGGGATCAGATGACCAATTTCTTCTTCTGGACCGCCTGGGCCGCCGCCACCGAGCGCTACCCCGGTGAAGCGACCTACACCAACAACTGGCCCCACGAGCCGCTGATCGACAATAAGCCCACCGCCGAGAACATCGTCTGGTCCATCGCCAGTGTGGTGCTTTTGATCGCCGGTGTCGGTGGCCTGGTCTGGGGTTGGGCGTTCCTGCGCAAAGAGGACGAAGAGGAGCCACAGGCGCCCAAGCAGGACCCGATCACCACTTTTGCGCTGACGCCTTCCCAGAAAGCCCTGGGTAAATACCTGTTGGCGGTGGTGGGACTGTTCACTCTGCAGGTGTTCCTGGGCGGGTTCGTGGCTCACTACACCATTGAGGGGCAGGGCTTCTACGGTATCCAGACCTCGGACTGGCTTCCTTACTCCCTGATGCGCACCTGGCACATTCAGTCGGCCATGTTCTGGATTGCCACCGGCTTCCTGGCGGCGGGCCTGTTCCTGGCGCCGGTCATCAACGGCGGCAAAGATCCGAAGTATCAGAAGCTCGGCGTGGACATTCTGTTCTGGGCGCTGATTGCCGTGGTGGTGGGTTCCTTTGCCGGTAACTTCCTGGCGATCAACCAACTGATGCCCGCCGAGTGGAGCTTCATGCTGGGCCATCAGGGGTATGAATACGTCGACCTGGGCCGCTTCTGGCAGATTCTCAAAGTTGCCGGCATCGCCTTCTGGTTGTTCCTGATGATGCGCGGCATCGTGCCGGCCCTCAAGCAGGGTGGCGACAAAAACCTGTTGGTGTTGTTGACCGCCTCCGTGGTGGCCATCGGCCTGTTTTACGGTGCCGGGCTGGCTTACGGCGAGCGCACCCACATTTCCATCATGGAGTACTGGCGCTGGTGGGTCGTGCACCTGTGGGTAGAGGGCTTCTTTGAAGTGTTCGCCACCGCCGCACTGGCCTTCATTTTCTGCAGCATGGGCCTGGTATCCCGTCCCATGGCAACCGCCGCCTCCCTGGCATCGGCGTCACTGTTCATGCTCGGCGGCGTGCCCGGTACCTTCCACCATCTGTACTTCTCCGGTACCACCACACCGGTCATGGCGGTAGGGGCCTCGTTCAGTGCGCTGGAAGTTGTGCCCCTGGTGGTGCTCGGTTATGAAGCCTGGGAGAACTGGCGGCTCAAGTTCCGCGCTCCCTGGATGCAGAACATCAAGTGGCCGCTGCTGTTTTTTGTCGCCGTGGCGTTCTGGAACATGTTGGGCGCCGGCGTGCTGGGCTTTATGATCAACCCGCCCATCTCGCTCTACTACGTACAGGGGCTCAATACCACGCCCACTCATGCACACGCCGCCTTGTTCGGGGTGTACGGCTTCCTGGCGCTGGGCTTCTGCCTGCTGATTCTCCGCTACATTCGCCCGAACATGGCGTTCAACGAGCGCGTGATGAAAACCGCCTTCTGGTGGATGAACGGTGGTCTGGTGCTGATGTTGTTTACCAGCCTGTTGCCGGTGGGCGTCATCCAGTTCGTTGCCAGTGCCTCTGAGGGCCTGTGGTATGCCCGCAGCGAAGCGTTCATGCAGACGCCGCTGTTGGAAACCCTGCGTTGGGTCCGCACCATTGGCGATGTGATTTTCATTGTCGGCGCCCTGGCAGTGACCTGGCAGGTGGTCAAGGGCGTACTCTTCCCGGATGCACCCGATCAGATAGTCGAAGGCCGACTGGAAAAAGCCTGGGCCCCCGCCTATGCTGAGTCCGATACGGCCATGGCTGAAGCGCATCAGGGTGACAGCGTGTGCTGCGGGCACTGTGGCGGCGATAAATAGCCGCAGGTTTGACACGCTGGTGTTTCACGTCCACAGGGCGGGCTCAGCCCGCCCTTTTTGTCTTAACGGTTTGGGAGAAGTGAATGGTCAATGCCAAAGAGCGTATAGATACCATCTATGACGTGGTCAAGAACCGAAACCCCGGGGAAACTGAATTTCATCAGGCGGTCTGGGAGGTCATTGAAACGCTGACGCCCGTGCTGGAAAAATGCCCTTATTACGCCAAACAGAAAATCATCGAGCGCATCTGTGAACCGGAACGGCAGATCATTTTTCGGGTGCCCTGGCAGGATGATGACGGGGAGGTTCACATCAACCGCGGCTTCCGGGTTGGTTTCAACAGCGCGCTGGGGCCCTATAAAGGTGGGCTGCGGTTTCATCCCAGCGTCCTGCTGGGGACCATCAAATTTCTTGCCTTTGAGCAAACCTTTAAAAACGCCCTGACCGGCCTGCCGATTGGCAGTGGTAAGGGTGGCTCCGATTTCGATCCCAAGGGGAAATCCGACAATGAAATTATGCGTTTCTGTCAGAGTTTTATGACCGAGCTATACCGGCATATTGGCGAGATGACCGACGTGCCGGCCGGGGATATTGGTGTCGGTGCCCGTGAAATCGGCTTCCTTTTCGGGCAGTACAAGCGCATTACCAATTGTTATGAGTCCGGGGTGCTGACCGGCAAGAGCCCAAGCTGGGGTGGCGCACTGGTTCGTAAAGAGGCGACCGGCTACGGCCTGGTTTACTTTGCCGAGGAAATGCTCAAGGCGCGCAACGAATCACTGAAAGGAAAAACCTGCGTGGTGTCCGGCTCCGGCAACGTGGCGATTTACGCAATTGAAAAGTTGCAGCAGTTGGGAGCCAAGGTGGTGGCCTGCTCTGACTCCGGCGGAGTGATTTACGACGAGCGGGGCATCGATCTGGACACGGTGAAGGAAATCAAGGAGGTGCAGCGCGACCGGATCAAGGCGTATGCCTCTCAACATGGCGAGGCTGACTATCGGGACAAAGGAAACATCTGGGATATTCCCTGCGACCTGGCGTTCCCCTGTGCCACCCAGAATGAACTGGATGAGAAGGCCGCGCAGACGCTGGTCGAAAACGGTTGTCTGGCGGTTGCCGAGGGGGCCAACATGCCCTGCACGCCGGAGGCGGTGGATTGCTTTATGGAAAACAATGTCGCCTACGGCCCCGGCAAAGCGGCCAACGCCGGTGGCGTGGCGACATCGGCCCTGGAAATGCAGCAGAATGCCAGTCGTGACTCCTGGACATTTGAGCACACGGAAAAACGTCTGCGCCAGATCATGGCCAACATTCATAGAGACTGTTACGACACCGCTCGGGAGTTTGATCTGGATGGCAACTATGTGGCGGGCGCCAACATAGCCAGCTTCCGGCGAGTGGCGGATGCCATGTTGGCCTTTGGTGTTATCTGAGGTCTGCCAAACGAGCTGACGATCGGTGCTCGGCACCGGTCGTCAGTCTGCTCGGCTGACCGCTTCAACTTTCACGGTGGTGCGCTGGGTTTTACTGATCGGCCAGTCAATTTCCTGCCCTTGTTTCAGGCCAATAATGGCGCTGCCAATGGGGCTCAAAATGGACAATTTGTTCTCCGTGTTATCCAGCTCGGTGGGATAGACCAGCGTATAGGTGAACGTCTTTCCGGTCGACTGAACCGTAAACGTCACCTGTGAGTGCATGGTCACCACATCGTCCGGAAGCTTGGCCGGCGTCACAATTTTTGCCCGCTCCAGCTCTTCTTCCAACTGATTGGTGATGGTGTCCTCGGGAACCGATTCCAACAGTTTCCACAATCGCTCATAGACTTCTTTGGTCAACGTAATTTTGGGTTTCGATGCCATACAAATTCCTCATGGTAATGTTAGGTAAAGAGTGCGCCATCCTTGGCGGTAACACTATTCTTTGCTGTTGTTTTGACGTTTGTCGCGTTTTTCCGCACGTTTTTCCTTCAGTGTGCGCTTTGCCTGTTTCTTTTCGTTTCGAGACATGCGAGTAGTCCTCTAGCTGATGGTTGTTTGTGTGGTTGACCACACATCGGCATAGACAACGTGGCAGTGCCACGAACCAGCATGCAATTGAATCACCCCCTTGAAAGTGTCTTTTTAAGCGCCCCGCCGTCTGCCGTCGCGGGGGCTCGGTAAATAGGTGTGTCACCTGATCGCAGCGATCTGGTATCTCAAGATTGACCCAAACACCTTGACGGTAACCGTATCGCCCGGCTTGCGGCCCATGAGCGCGGCGCCAAGAGAAGAGAGAAAGGACACTCTGCCTTCGACCGGAACACTCTCTTGGGGCGCCACCACCACGAGGGTGCAAGGCTGATTTTCCTGCAGGTCAATCAGTTCTACCTCGCTGTTGATCGAAACGGTTTCGACATCAACGGCTTCAAGGTTGTTTGGTTTGCCAGCCAGATCAAATAAGTACGATAACGTGACCGGCTCAATATCCATGCCCCAGGGGCGGGTGATGTAAAAATCTTGCGCACGCCGTCTCAAGGAGCCCAGCAGCTCCTGGCGTGAAGAATTACACATGGCAGACTCCTGGCCTACAATGCGATGGATGAATCGGTTGTGAGTAAAATAGGGTATGCCCGAGTGCTGAGCGTTAGCACTCGGTTAAGAGGGGAAGATGGGGGCAAGCCTCCACATCAGAAATTGCGCCAGTACGTTGTTCACGAAAATCCTGTGTTTTTCAAAATGACGTTGCTTTGAGGTTACCCCAACGAAAATAAAAGTCAACGGTATGTTTGGGATCTTCGGCGTTTCGCGGTCAAAGCATGTCGCACGTCTTCCAGGCGCAGGCCGCGGGTATCAATGCCACCGATAAACAGCAGTGCTGCGGCCAGCAGTAGCGGCGCCGCGATGACCAGCGCGGACCAGGAGAGAAAGTCCATCAGACCCGCGACTCCCAGAAGGGTACCGGCGATGCCGCCCAGTTTGGAGCTGGCGGCGACCAACCCTGAGCCGGTGCCGCGTAGATGCACCGGATAAATCTCCGAGGCGTATGGAATCAGCATGGCGATGATGCCACTGGCACTCATGAGCAGCAGTGCGGTGCAGGCGGTCAGTATTTCCACTGTCAGCCAGCCCATGGCGGCGCTCAGGGCGAAGACCCCCAGGGCGGCAGCGGTCAGGGAGGTAAACAGCGTGAGTGTGCCGATGGAGCTCCAGTGGTGGTAAAGCCAGATCACCAGTGCCACGCCCGGCAGCGCAAAAAACGCGGACTTGGCGATCAGAGAGTTGGCGTGCTCGGCAAGCCCCAGGCTGTACAGGTTGGTGGGCAGCCAGAGAAGAAATCCGAAATTGACGAGCCCCCAGGCTATGCCGGCGGTGGTCAAGCCCCAGGTAATGCCGGTGTAGGGCGCGCGAAACAGGTCTTTGAGGGTGGCGTGGCCGGTATCGGGCTCGGGTTCGACCACCACATTCTGCTCCGAGTGTTGGGCGCCACTAAACCGCGTCAGTACCTGACGAGCTTCGTGGGTCATGCCCCGACTGGCCAGGTAGCGAGGGGATTCCGGAATATACCGATTCAACAGTATGACGATCATCCCGGTAGGCAACCCGAGCAGCCACAGAATGCGCCAGCTGAACAGCGGCTCCAGAAGGGTGGCGGATCCTGCGGCGGCCAGATAGCCCGCCGTGGTGCCCAGTCCGCCCAGTGCGACCAGCAACCAGCCTCGGTGCCGGGCCGGCACGGATTCCGCCATCAGGGCAAAGGTAATGGGCAGCAAGCCCCCGGCCGATAGCCCCATGAGGAAGCACATTGCGAGGTTCCAGCTGTAGCTGGGCATGGCGCCGCAAATTGCGGTTCCGATGAACATGAGCGCGGAGAGCAAAATCGCGGCTCGTCGACCAAAGCGGTCCGCCGCCATACCCCAGAAGATCGACCCCAGTGTAGTGCCGGTCAGGGCGACGACTGCCAGGACGCCAGCGGACTGGCTGTTCAGGTCGTATTCTATGGACATGCCGGGCATGACAAAGCCGAGCGTGGCCGGCTTCATGACGTCCACCGTGACGGCAATCATCAGAACCATGACCAACTTCCAGTGCTCCGCGTTTAGCGGTACCTGGTCGGCCACATGGAATTGCAGGTGCGGGTCGCTCTGTTGGCGCAGCTCGCTCACCCGAGGCACCACGCCGTAGGCGGAACACAGCAGTCCGAGGGGGATCAGCGCCATGCCGATAAGCATCGTGGTGCTCATGGGCATGCCCGCCATCTGATAGCCCATGGGGGCGGCATGCAGAAACATGGGAATGTGCGACAGCACACCCAGAGTGATGCCGGCACACCCAAACCAGAATGCCAGTGGATGGTAAAACCGCATGGGAGAGCCTCAACGCCGGACAGTGACGGTGGTTAATAGTTGAGTTTTTTACTCAGGTATTTAGCTTTATTCACTTTGATGGTAGCATAACGGTTGTTGATAATGTGTATTCAGAGAGCATCTTATGCAGCCCAGTTTTCATATCTCCGAACTCGCCCGCAATTACCTGATTGAGCTGCTCAGCAGCCAGGGTGTGGATGCGGCCAGGATATTTGTGGTGGAAGCCGGCACCCCTCGCGCCGAAACCTGCCTGGCGTACTGCCGGCCGGGCGAGGAGTCGGAAACCGATCTGGAGGTGTACGAGGGTGACCTGAAGCTGTTTCTCGACAAGCGCAGCCTGCCCTACCTGAAGGGGCTGGAAATCGGCCTGCAGGAAAAAGGCGAGCAGAAGCAGATCACCATCCGCGCCCCCAACGCCAAGAAGCCCCAGAGTGCCCAGGGGCGCGAGGTGGAGTTTGAACGCGAGTGCCCGGCCAAGCTGGTGCCCTCCGGTGATGACCTGATGATTCCTAAAGGGGCCGAGGCGGCGATTACCCAGGCATTAGGGGCCAGCTACACGTTGCTGTACCACGGCAACCTGATTCGTATCGACGGTAAAGACGCCGACGCCATCGGTCTGACTTCCAATGCGCTTGAGTTTGAAGCGCGTGAAGACGGCCGCATCGATGAAGATCAGGTCTGGAAGGCGCTGTCCATGGTGTACGATCCGGAAATTCCGGTGAATATCGTCAGCCTGGGCCTGGTGTATAAAATGGATGTGGATCAGGCACGCGGCCATGTGTTTGTGGAAATGACCCTAACAGCACCCGGTTGCGGAATGGGCGATGTGCTGGTGGATGATATCAAGCGACGCCTGGCGGAAGTGCCCCATGTCCACTCCAGCGACGTCCAGTTGGTGTTTGATCCACCCTGGACGCGCGAGATGATGAGTGAAGAAGCTCAGTTGGAAACGGGAATGTTTTTCTAGGGGCGGTTATCCCTACCCATCAAAATCCGCGGCGTCGTGGCGCTCGCGCAATTGCTCGTGAGGTTCGCCCCAGGTGCGATTGACTTTGCGCCCGCGCTGCACGGCTTCCCGTTGATCGATGGCCTGCGCCCACCGCTTCAGGTGTCGATACTCATCCACCGATAAAAACTCGCCGGCATCGTACAGGCGCCCCAACACCAGTTCGCCATACCACGGCCAAATGGCCATGTCCGCAATGCTGTACTGCTCTCCCGCCAAATAGGTTTTGTCCGCCAGCTCGCGATCAAGCACGTCCAACTGCCGTTTGACCTCCATGGTGAAACGATTGATGGGGTACTCGTAAGGCTCCGGTGCGTAGGCGTAAAAATGCCCAAACCCGCCGCCCAACAAGGGTGCGCTGCCCATCTGCCAAAATAGCCAGTTGAGACACTCGGTGCGGCCCGCGATGCTGTCGGGAATAAATGCGCGAAACTTGTCAGCCAGGTAAAGCAGAATCGAACCGGACTCAAATACCCGTGTGACCGGATCGGTACTGTGGTCGACCATGGCCGGTATCTTTGAATTGGGATTAACCGCCACAAAACCACTGGAGAACTGATCCTGCTCCATGATGTCGATGTAGTGTGCGTCGTACTCCGCTCCCGAAATTCCGCGAGCGAGCAGCTCTTCGAGCATGATGGTCACTTTTACGCCGTTGGGTGTTGCGAGTGAATAGAGCTGCAGTGGGTGCTTACCAACCGGTAGCGCTCGCTCGAATCGGGCCCCCGCAGTGGGGCTGTTGATGCCACTGAATTTACCGCCGGCCGATGTGTCTGGCGTCCAGACTTTGGGTGGGGTGTACGAGTGCTCGCTCATTATTCCTCCATTCACGATCGGTTGCTTGCGTTTTGAAACTGCTACACTACAGTTCGATGACGTTGACACACATAACCACTGTACGCAGGAGGAGAATACCATGGATCAAAAAGCGCTCCGCGCCTGTTTTGCGCTGTCCTTGCTGGGTTTGCCGTCGGTAACCCTGGCGTCTTCTTTCCAGCTACTTGAGCAAAGTCCGGCCCATATGGGCAAGGCATTTGCCGGCACGGCGTCGGATATTACCGATGCCTCTACGGTCTACTTCAATCCAGCGGGCATGGCACGTCTGGACGGTCAGCACCTGACCCTGGGCGGAAACGTCGTGCTCACCGAAGCGGACTTCGTCAACGACGGCAGCAATTACGTCATTCAGGGTAACGCCGTGCCCGTGCAGGGCAGCGGAACCACCGACGAAACCGGGTTTATTCCCAATGCCTATTGGGTCGTTCCGGTATCCGAGCAGTTCACCCTGGGCCTGGGCGCGGGCGGCCCCTTTGGTCTTTCCAGTGACTTTGGTGCCGAGTGGCCGGGGCGCTACGACGCCACCTTCAGTGAGCTGGAAGTCACCAACCTGAACCTCACCAGTGCCTGGGCACCGAACGATCAGATCGCCTTCGGTTTGGGGATCAACTATCAGATGATCGATGTCACTCTGCAAAGCCAGTTTGACTCCACCTTGGGTGCCAGCCCGGATCCCGCCACCGACAGTAGTGCGAGCATTGAAGGGGACGATGACGATATCGTGTTCGATGCCAGCGTGTTGTGGACACCGGCCCCGGGAACACAGTTGGGTTTGATCTGGCGTCAGGGTGGGGATTTTACTCTCGATGGCAGTGCCGCCTTTGAGCTCAACGCCGCCTGTGCACCCGGCGCGGGTTCGCCTACCGGCGCACCACCGGCACCGACCACCGGTACTTTATGTGCAGGCGCTCTGACCGGGCTGGAAGGTCCGGTCACCGCAGGGGCGGAGCTGCCGGATACCATCACCCTGAGTGGTTCGCAACAGTTGAATGATGTGTGGACCCTGCACGCGGACATTGCGCAAACCCGCTGGAGCAGCATTCAGACCATTGCGGTTGATAATGTTGATAACGGCGAGAACGTGGCCACACTGGACCTGCGTTACGATGACACGCTTCGCCTGGCGTTGGGCGCCAGCGCGGCGTTGACGGATACCTTCACCTTGCGTTTTGGTGTGGCGCAGGACGAGGCGCCGCAAACCGATCCGGAGTTTGTCAGTCCGAGAATTCCGGATGAAGATCGTACCTGGTTGGCCGTCGGCGCCAACTTCCATGTATTCGATTCGGTCACCATGGATGTGAGTTACGCTCACCTGCTGGTGGATGATGCTCAACTGGAGCGCACTGAGCCAACCCCTCTGGGCGGAAGCTACACTCTGGAAGGCAGCTTCGACAGCTCGGTCAACATCCTGGCGGCCCAGATCAACTGGCAGTTTTAACCGATCACCGGCCGGGGCGGTCAGCCTCGGCCGGTGTAACAGTTTTTACTGCGGCTGCTTGGCCGTTCTCAGGTAGGGCTTGAGGGTTTTGAAACCTTCGGGGAATTTCTTCTTGGCGTCTTCGTCACTGACCGACGGCGGAATGATGATGTCTTCACCATTTTTCCAGTTCACCGGTGTGGCAACGGTGTGCTTGCTGGTCAACTGCACGGACTCCAACAGGCGCAGAATCTCGTCAAAGTTGCGGCCGCTGGTCATCGGGTAGATCAACTGGGCTTTGATTTTTTTGTCCGGACCGATGATGAACACCGCGCGCACGGTGGCGTTGTCGGCGGCGGTGCGACCGTCCGAGGAAGCGCCTTCATCTTCCGGCAGCATGTCGTACAGCTTGGCCACGTTCAGATCCGTGTCGCCAATCATCGGATAGTTGGGCGCGGTGCCCTGGGTTTCTTCAATGTCCTTGGCCCACTTGGCGTGGTTGTCCACCGGATCGACCGACAGACCGATGATCTTGGTGTTGCGCTTGTCGAATTCCGGCTTGAGTTTGGCCATGTAGCCCAGCTCGGTGGTGCACACCGGGGTGAAGTCTTTCGGGTGAGAGAACAGGATCGCCCAGGAGTCGCCAATCCACTCGTGGAAGTTGATTTCGCCTTCGGTGGTTTGGGCGGTAAAGTCGGGTGCTGTGCTACCAATACGCAGGGCCATGAGACCTCCTTTCGGGATCAAACACAAATGATGGAATGGAACCATTGATAGTGGGGCCGGCCCGGGCAAATACAAGCCCTGACCGGCCGATCAGTAGAAAAGATGATAAAGGCCGCACCGGTGATCGTAAAATGACCTTTCCGTCTAATCCATAGCGTTCGGTTATAACGAAGCACGCAGCGTCAGCTTGCGTCGAAATCCAACCACAGGTGCTGGTAACCGCTGGCCGGATAGTACGCATTGACCGGTGCCTTGTCGGGCGTCGGCGCAAAGGCGCCGCTGATCTGTAATAACTCCTCCATCAGTACCCGAAGTTCCAGCCGGGCCAGCGGTGCGCCGGGGCAGACGTGCAGGCCGGCACCGTAGAGCAGGTTCTGGCTCTGGTCGCGCCCCCAGCGGAACTGGTCGGGCTGCGGAAACACGCGTTCATCCCGATTGGCTGATACCCAGTTGACCGTTACCCGGTCTCCGGTTTCGATTTGGCGGCCTTGCAGCGTGGCGGGGCAGGTGGCTTTGCGCCGATTGGTGACCAGCGGGCCGTGAATACGCAGAATTTCGTCCACGGCTTCCGGAATTTTGTCCACATCATCGCGAAGCTCCGCCTGCAGCTCGGGGTGTTCGGCCAAAAACTTCAGCAACAGGCCAACCGAGGCGGCAATGGTGCCGATTTCGCCCACGGTCCAATTGCGCAGAATACTGACGATGTCTTCCTCGGGAATGGGTTGACCATCGATGGTACTGCGCATGATGTCCGTGGTGGGATCTTCCGGCGCCCAATCGCCCTGCTCACGTCGGGTTTCCAGCAGTTGGTGAATATAGCGACTGAAACGCTGGGCAATTTCCGCCATGGCCTCCCGATCGCCGGCCAGCGTGGCCTCGTGGTTTTCGTGGGCCCATTCGCGCAGCGGCTCCTGCAGGCTGTCGGGCCAACCGAGAAAGGCGCACTGGATCTGCAAGGCGAAGGGCTCCGCCAACTCGGTCACAATATCGACCTGCTTTCGTCCGGCGATCGCTCGAGCCAGCTCGGCGGCAATGTCGCGGCACTCCGGCTCAAACAACGCCATGCGCTGATCGGTAAAAAAGGGCTCTATCAGTGTGCGGTAAGGCGTGTGTTCGGGCTGATCCAGTCCATTGGGCACGGAGCGGTGCTGCGAGACCTGATTACTGAAGGTTTCATGATCGGTCACCACTGCCAGCACATCCTCGTGGCGAAACACGGACCACCCCATGTACTCGCTGAGGGCCACCGGGCAGCGTTGGCGCATGTCATCGAAGCTGGCGACGGGGTTATCCAGAACCGTGTCGCTGCGAGGGTCCCAATCGTAGGTCGGGCGGTGATCGGTCATGAAACTCCTCCCGGGGAAGTGTTGGTTCAGGATTGCTGCTCTCATGGGTTGTTACCTCCATGTTACGGCGCTTGCGCCCTTGAGCCTACGGGAATACTCCCCAATCCCCATCGTCTACCCCCAATAGGGCATTTCAGAGGGGCGCCGAATAACCCATCGGCGCAATAGTGTGGCACCTGAATTTCTGGTCTGATGAAGCTGTGTGGGAAATCGTAACAGGTGCGATTTTCCCGGTAACAGATCGAGGTGTTTACATGAATCGTCCCGCCTTTTCCTTGTCCCGCCGTGGTTTCTTTGGCCGCTGTTTGTTGGGGGCTCTGGCGAGCCTCAGCCTCAACCTTTACGCCGCCGACCCCGCCAATGGCAAAACCGTTTATCAGATGAATTGTCAGGCCTGCCATCAGCCCGCCGGTGCCGGTATTCCCGGCGCCTTTCCTCCCCTGGCCGATAACGCCAATCTGTCCGGCAACCCCGACTATATCGCGCAGGCCATCGTCAAGGGCGTCTCCGGTCCGCTGACGGTGAACGGAAAATCCTACAACAGTGTGATGCCGTCCATGGCCCACATCAGTGATTCGGATATTGCCGACCTGGTGGCCTACATCCTGTCGGATCTCAACGGCAGTGATTTGACCCTATCCGAAGCCAATATCAGTGCATTGCGTTAACGGTACCCATTTTATTAATTGATAGAGAGAACTTAACGATGAAACAGATGATGAAAATGATGGCCCTGGGGGCGAGCGTGAGTGCCTTGGCGGCGTTAGTAGGCTGTTCTCAGGCCGGGCCCATGGCCACCGCCGGTGAGTTTGAAGTCGAGGGCAAGGTCTACGGCATGCCCAAGGCCGAAGTGTTCCGTGAGGATTACCGGGGCGATGCGGTGGTGGGCGATACCATGACCGCGTCCCCCCATTTGGCCAAGCTCGACTACGCCGGCAACAAAACCCATCAGGTCCGGCTGGACACCCTGTCCCAGAAAGTGGAGGTGGCCCCGGGCGTGAGTTACACCGCCTGGACCTTTGGCGGCAGCGTGCCTGGTCCGGTGTTGCACGTGCGCGAGGGCGACCGGGTGGTGTTTACCATGAAAAACCGCTCCGACGAGGCCGTGCTGGTGTCCGAGCCCGGCAAGGGCGCCGCGCCTTTCTACCGGCAGATGGCGGACAACCCCTACCAGAAACCGGAGGCGGCCATTTCCCCCATGCCTCACTCCATGGACTTTCACAGCGGCACCGTGGCGGCCGATGATAAGTGGCGCAGCATCTCGCCAGGGGAAACCATCCAGTTCGAATGGGTGGCCAACTATCCCGGTGTCTACATGTACCACTGCGGTACATCCAGTGTGTTGATGCACACCGCCATGGGGCAGTACGGCGCGGTGGTGGTTTCCCCCAAAGAGGGCTACCCCACGGAAGCCGATCACGAATACGTGATTACCCAGTCCGAGTTCTATCTGCAGCAGGTGGGCGAGTCCTATATTTATGATCACCAGGCTGCCATGGCCAACAATCCCAGCCACGTGACCTTTAACGGTCATGTGTCCGCCCTGATGGATCAGCCCCTGCGCGCCAAAAAAGGTGACCGGGTGCGCCTCTACGTTTTGAACGCCGGGCCCAACGGCACCTCCAGCTTCCACGTGATCGGTGCCATCTTTGATCGGGTCTGGTACGAGGGCAATCTGGAGAACGAGTGGCGCGGTATGCAGACCGTACTTCTGGGAGCCAGTAACGGTGCGGTGATGGAGTTCATCGTTCCGGAAGACGGGCTGTACAAATTGGTGGATCACGAGTTCCACGACGCCGAGCGCGGCGCCGCCGGCGCCTTGATTGCCGCACCGGCACAGTAGGAGGAGAGCGAGATGTCAGGGTGGTGTAAACAATGGTTGTGGGGCGGGCTCCTGTTGGCCGGCACCGTCACCGCCCTGGCGGCCGAGCCGGTGGTGGTACCGGAGGGCAATTTTGAACACCCGGTGCTGCTCGACCGGGAGCGCCGCACCGAGTGGGTGGCAAGCTTCCGGGTGGATTTTGGCGGTGGTTCCTGCGGTGATACCGGCCGGCTCATACTGCGCTACGACAGCGCTCACTACGCCACTCTGCTGCGCTACCAGATGCGCAGCAACCACGCTCCGGAAACCACCGCCAGCAACCTCGGCTTCCGTTGCGTTTACCCCTGATTGAGGATACCTGAATGAACATGAACGGTTTCACAAAGGCCTGGCATTGGCTGGCCGCTCTGGGCCTTTGGGCGTTGGCTGGACTGGCGCTTGCCAGCGACCACGCGAACCACGGCGGTCACGACCATCACGGCCACCATAATCACCATACCCCTCTGGGAATGGCCAGTGACATCCCGGAGGGCTCGCTGCATCAGTTCGATGCCACGTGGCAGACCCACCGGGGCGAGACACTGCGCCTGAGTGATCTGGCGGGACAGTCGGTGATTGTGACCATGATGTACGCCAGTTGCACGACGGCCTGTCCGGTGCTGGTGGAAGATGTGCGTCGCATCCATCAGGGGTTGTCCGCCGAGCAGCGCGACAACGTGACCTTGCTGTTGGTGAGTTTCGATACGGAAAATGACACCGTCGAGGTGCTCAATGAGTACGCCCACAATTTCCGGGCCACGGAGGCGCCCTGGCACTTTGCCACCGGCTCGGCGGCGGATGTGCGCACCCTGGCGGCGCTGCTGGGTATCCGCTACCGGAAAAATCCCAGTGGCGGTTACGACCACAGCAACGTGATTGCACTGCTCAACGCCGACGGGGAGGTCATCCACCGCCGGGAGGGGCTGAACCAACCGGTCACTGAGGCCGTAAACAGTCTGCATTGAGCGTCGGGGCGCGTTCAGTCGTGCCCCGGCCTGGTGTACACTGGGCCTCACAATGATAAACGGCGCCGGAGAGGCCTTCGGAGCCGTTTATCATTGTGGGACCCAACAAACACAGCGGCACTACGGTTATGCATCGAACCCTCTTCAGGAACCGACTGGTTTTTACCACCGAATGGCACGGCATCCTCCGACGCTTACGGGTCGGCCTGATGGTGCTTGGCGCGGTAATCTCAACGCCGGTGCTGGCCCAGGTCCAACCCCAACCCCAGACCCAACCCGGCCCGTCCCAGCCCGAAGAGCGGCTATCCCGCGAACAAGTGGTGGCGCTGACGCAGCGCTATTGCGGTGGCTGCCATCAGGTGCCCTCGCCCTCGCTGCTGCCCCGGCACAGTTGGCCGCGGGTGATCGACTCCATGGTGGAGCTGGCCAAAAACCGCACCGGTCAGGACGTGATCCCGGCGGACGCCGTGCCCCATATCAAGGCGCTCTATTACGGGTCCAGCCCCGAGCAGTTGGCCAGCCTCCCCTATATTGATGACCCCCATCCGGCCATGAGCTGGTCCTCCGAGCGAGTGGGTGATGGGGTTGGCATTCCGCAAATTCTCAATATCCAGCGGGTGGCATTGGACAATGATGCCAAGTTCAACTTTCTGGTCAGCGACGGCGAGCGCGGCGAGTTGCGCCTGCTGCAAACCGATGGAGGTGAAAACCCACAGTGGCGCGAATCCACCATTGCCGAGATTGAGCTGCCGATAACGGCCCGAGCCGTCGACTTTAACGGCGATGGCCGGCAGGACATTCTGGTGGCCGATCTCGGTGAATTTGCCCCCAGTGGGGTATTGGCGGGCAAAATTTTTCTGTTGCAGCAGACGCCGAAGAGCGGCTACGAAAAACAGCTATTGATTCATCAGCTCGGGCGTGTGACCGATGTGCAGGCGCTGGACCTGGACGACGATGGCGATCTGGATATCGCCGTGTCGGTGTTTGGTGGTGCCGGCATAGGCGAGGTGTTCTGGCTGGAGAATCAGGGCGGTGGCGATTACCAGAAAAGACCTCTGTTGGGGTTGAGTGGTGCGCTCAATATCACGCCTGCGGATCTCAACGGCGATGGCAAAATGGACCTGATCACACTCCTAGCTCAGGAATATGAAACCATGGTCGCCTTTGTCAACCAGGGCGACGGCAGGTTTGAACGGGTGGATCTGGTCAGTGCCGGGCATCCGTTGTTTGGTGCCACCAGCATGAATGTTGAGGATCTGAACCGTGACGGGAAGCCCGACATCATCTTCACCAATGGTGATGCTTTCGATACCCAAACCGACCCCAAGCCTTACCACGGTGTTCAGTGGCTCGAAAACAAAGGCGATATGCAGTTTGCCGCCCACGACATCGGCCGTTTCTATGGCGCTGCGAATGCGGCGGTGGCGGACATGGATGGCGACGGCGATCCGGATATTGTGGTCAGTAGCTGGACCAATTACTGGGACGATGAAAAACGTCAGTCCCTGATCTGGTATGAAAATACTGGCGACCTGACATTCCAGCCTCGGCCCATCAGCGATGAATACCGCGGTGTGGTGCCTCTGGAGTTGGTGGATATCACCGGCAATGGTCGCCTGGATATCATTACCGGTGCGTTCCGTATGGATATCCTCAAGGATTTCTTGCGGGTGGAAGACGGTATTCCCTCCATGGACACCGACAAAATGAAAGCGGATCAGCGTGCACCCAGCGATCGATTGTTACTAATTCGTAACCGTGCCTCTGAAAATTGAACACAAAAAAACGGCGCCCTGTGAGGGGCGCCGTTTTTGATTCAGGGGTAACCCCTGAAAGAACACAATCCGTCGGCCTTCGGTTGTCGGCGACGGGCTGTGTCAGCAGACGATTTAGATCGCCTGAATGTTCTCGGCTTGCGGGCCTTTCTGACCTTGGGTCACGTTAAAGCTGACCGCTTGGCCTTCGGCCAGGGTTTTGAAGCCTGAACCAACGATGGCGCTGAAGTGTGCAAAAACGTCCGGACCGGATTCCTGCTCCAGAAAACCAAAACCCTTCGCTTCGTTGAACCACTTAACTGTTCCAGTAACTACTGACATAATCGTACCTATAAATCATTTGATGGTGGCCCTGATGGACCGGTGGTGCTAAAAAGGTTCTATTACTTAAAAAGACAGGACGATGACGTGCGACAGAGTTGCTAGCTACGGGCAGGGATCGAACAGGTTTTTACAATATAAATCAGAACTTCCTAACCCGAGCCATCCTACAGGCTTTAGGGTGACTGTCAACGTATTTATCATTGCGTTTGTCATTTGAGTGGCTCATGTTAGGCTTTTTCGCTACAGATCAAGCACTTGGCTCCCCCAGAAATTTTGAAGCAGAGCGTCTTATGAACAGACCCGGCTGGGTTTTTTACGGATCGGTGGCACTGTTGAGTGCATTTGTTGTACTCGGTATTTTCTGGCCAGAGCAGTTGGCAGGTGGTTCAGAGCAGGCGCTGGCCTTCACTACCAGCCACTTCGGCTGGCTGTACCTGTTTGTCACCACCGGTTTTCTGGTGTACTGCATTGCTCTGGGGGCCGGCCGTAGTGGCAACATCCGGTTGGGGTCCGACGGTGAAGCGCCGGAATTTTCCTACCCTACCTGGTTGGGGATGATTTTTTCGGCCGGGATGGGGGTTGGCCTGGTGTTCTGGGGTGTCGCCGAACCCATGACCCACTACGTCAATCCGCCTCTGGGCATGGCCGAGGGGCGCAGCGCCGAGTCCGCCGAGTTGGCCATGCAGTACTCGCTGTTTCACTGGGGGTTTCATCAGTGGGCCAACTTTGCCGTCGTGGGGCTTGCGATTGCCTACGTCCGCTTCCGTCAGCAGCGGCCGGGCCTGATCAGCGAAACCTTTCGCGCCAGTCTGGGCGACCGGGTTGATGGCGGCTGGGGGCACGCCATCAATGTGTTGGCGGTGGTATCCACCGT
Source organism: Marinimicrobium sp. UBA4509 (assembly GCF_002388575.1). Lineage (NCBI taxonomy): Bacteria > Pseudomonadati > Pseudomonadota > Gammaproteobacteria > Cellvibrionales > Cellvibrionaceae > Marinimicrobium > Marinimicrobium sp. UBA4509. The sequence goes on along the minus strand of NZ_DGMV01000032.1, from coordinate 106,778 downwards.
GTTTGGTGTGGCGACCACCCTCGGTTTGGGGGTGATTCAGATCAACAGTGGCATGGGCTCGGTGTTTGGTATGGCATTCGGCACTACGCCCCAGCTTGCCATATTGGCCGGGGTGGCCATTGTGTTTTTACTTTGCTCACTGGCGCCTCTGGAAAGTGGCGTGCGCTATGTCAGTGACGCCAACATGCTGCTGGCCGCCGCCGTTCTGGTGTTTGTTTTCTTTGCCGGGCCCACTGATTTCATCACCGCCGCCATGACCAATGCCATTGGTGATTACTTTTCCAACATGATCGGTATGAGTCTGGTGATGTCGCCCTACACGGGGGAGGACTGGGTGGCCCGCTGGACGATTTTTTACTGGGCCTGGGGCCTGTCCTGGGCGCCCTTCGTGGGAAGCTTCATCGCCCGTATTTCCAGAGGTCGGACGATTCGGGAGTTCGTGGTTGGCGTCATTGGTATGCCGGTGCTACTGAGCACCCTCTGGTTTGCCACCTTTGGCGGCTCATCGCTGTACTTCGAACTGTTTGAAGGTGCAGCGCTGGGCGACGCGGTGACCCGGGAGATGAGTTCGGCGCTGTTTCAAATGCTTGAATTTCTCCCCGCGGTGGGTTGGATCAGTGCCTTGGTGTTGGTCCTGATTGTGCTGTTTGTCATCACCTCGGCCAACTCGGCCACCTTCGTGCTGGGCATGTTCACCAGCCGGGGTGTGCTCTCGCCAAGCCGGCCCATGCGACTGACCTGGGGCGTCATTCAGGTATTGGTGGCCGGCGTACTGCTGCTGAGCGGTGGCCTGACCGCACTGCAGACCATCTCGATTGTGGCGGCTTTCCCGTTTATGGTGCTGATGGTGTTTATGGCCGCGTCACTGCTCAAGTCCCTGCGCAATGAACAGCGACAGATGGAGTTGCACGAAGCATTGATGCGAGAGCGCATTCAGCGATTGCTGGATGACACGGATCGCCGGGCTCAGGAATTCCGTTCGGGCGACACCCAAGACCCGGTGAAAGAAGACTGACGACCGCGGTACTCCATTCTGGGTAGTGTGTCGGACCGGCGGTTATGGTTAGCTGTTGGCCAGGAGGGCCCGATGCAACCCACACGCTTTCATTCGAAATACGTCACAACCAAAACGACATGGTCGGTGCGCTCTAGGCGTCAAGTGACGGTCTGTACTTTGCTGTTGGCTTTGCTAGCGCCGCTGCACGCGTTGGCCGAAGGCCAGGTGGAGCCAAAGTCTGTCGAAGAAATTGTCGCGTTAACCGAGCGCTATTGCGGTAGCTGCCATGCACTGCCTTCGCCGGATTTGTTACCCAAGCGGAGCTGGCCGGCCGTGATTGACACCATGGTCGATTTGGGGCGTCGGCGCGCCGGTCAGGAGGTGATTCCCGCTGACGTTGTGCCACACATTAAAGCCCTTTACTACGGCTCAAGCCCCGAACAGTTGCCACGCCTTCCTTATACGGAATCCTCAGACTCGTCGGCCTGGTCGGCAAAGGTGGTGGGAGAGCGATCGCGGCTGCCGCAAATACTGAACCTACAGCCGGTATCACCAGAGCGCTTTGGCAGTGACGCGGCAGCGGCTTTTCTGGTCAGCGACGGCGAGGCAGGCGAAGTTCGCTTGTTGGAGGTTCCATCAAATCACCCGGCGTCGGACCCATGGCGAGAAACGACGCTCGGCCAGTTCACCCTTCCCATTCAGACTCGGGCGCTGGATTACACGGGCAATGGTCAGCAGGATATTGTGGTCGCCGATCTTGGTGAGTTACCCCCGAGCGGTGCCCTGGCGGGCAAGCTGTTTCTGCTGGCGCAAGATGACAAGGGGCGGTTTGAGCGCCGGCTGCTCTATGACGGTTTAGGCCGGATCTCGGATGTGCAGGTGCTGGATATCAATGAAGACGGACTCCTGGATCTGGTTGTGGCGGTGTTTGGCGGCAATGATATCGGCGGTGTGCTCTGGCTCGACAACCGGGGGGACGGGCGTTTCGTCCGGCAGGACTTGCTGAACCTCAGTGGCGCCCTCAATATCGTTCAGGCCGACTTGAACAACGATGGCCTTCAGGATCTCGTCACTCTGGTGGCCCAGGAACATGAAGTCGTGATCGCTTTTATCAACGAAGGTGCGGGGCAGTACCGCACCATGGAGCTCGCAAGAGCCCCACATCCGATGTACGGCTTTACGCAATTGCAAGTGGCCGACCTCAATAGCGATGGTCGGCCCGATTTATTGATGACCAATGGCGACGCCTTTGATACCCAGAACGAGCCCAAGCCGTACCATGGCGTTCAGTGGCTCGAAAATCGCGGTGATTTGCAGTTTCAGTACCGTAACATTGCCAGGTACTACGGTGCGGCCAAAGCGACGGTTGCCGATATGAATAACGATGGTCATCAGGATGTACTGGTCAGTAGCTGGGTGAACCACTGGGACGATCCTCGGCGACAATCCATGGTATGGTTTGAGAATAACGGTGATGAGACGTTCCGTTCACGGCCGCTGGCCGGTAACCGTCACGGGTTGGTCCCGATGGTTGTCACCGATCTGAACCGAAATGGTCGCCCTGATGTGCTCGCCGGCGCCTTCCGCATGGACCTGTTGCGTCGAGTGATGACCGGAGCCTCGCAGAATAGGCACGGCGATGTTGACGCCAGCGCCGATCAGCCACGCCTGTATTGGTTCGAAGCGCCATTCCGTAATGAACCCGAAAAGCCGGAACATTGACCGAAAAATCACGCGATCAGAGAGGTAGACGCCATGCTTCAAGTATCCATCTACCGCTATCATCCCGAGTACGATGAAGCGCCGCACATGCAAACGTATTCGATTGATGATCCATTCCGGTCGCGTATGGTGCTCGATGTGCTTGAACACCTGAAGGCCGAGGATCAGACGCTGGCTTACCGGCGCTCCTGTCGGGAGGGCGTGTGCGGCTCTGACGGTATGAGCATCAATGGCGTTAACCGTTTGGCGTGCATTACGCCGGTGGAGGAGGTGCTCGACCGGCGCGATACGCTGGTGTTACGCCCGTTACCGGGCATGCCGGTCATTCGCGATCTTGTGGTGGACCAAACCCAATTCTTTAATCAGTACAAACGCATCCATCCGTATCTGATCAACGACGACCCGCCTCCGGCCATAGAGCGGTTACAGAGCCCAGAAGATCGCGCCAAACTTGATGGACTGTATGAATGCATTCTGTGCGGCTGTTGCTCTTCGGGTTGCCCCTCCTATTGGTGGAATCCCGAGAAGTACGTTGGCCCTGCCGGACTGCTGCAGGCTTATCGATTCCTGTCCGATTCCCGTGATAAAGGGTTGAAACAGCGACTGGAAGAACTGGAGGATCCGTTCAGCGTGTTTCGCTGTCACAGCATCGGAAACTGCACCCATGTCTGCCCCAAGGGCCTGAACCCCATGAAAGCCATCAGCGATATCAAGCGGCTGTTGCTGAAAAACGGCGTGTAACCCGGGAGCATTCATGGAGCAACCGATCATCGGCTACCACAAAGATGAAGAAGACCACTGGGTGGCGCGCCTGGCCTGCGGCCACAATCAGCATGTTCGTCACAACCCACCTTGGGTGGAGCGCCCCTGGGTTACCACTGAAATGGGGCGGGCTTCCATGCTTGGCACTCGGTTAAATTGCGTCAAGTGCGATCGCCGCGAACCGGCGGATCATTCTCAGTGTGCGTTAGAAAATTAGGATGCCAATCCCAAACGGAACCACCGATCAATGGTCGTGATGTGATGTGTCTCCGGCAGACTCGATAGCATCAACCCAATCCGCTGGAACGGCCGGGGCTTCCAGTCCCGGGAAGCGGTCGGTGGTGTAGGTGCTGTGGCAGGCGACACAGGCTTCTGTCATTTTCGTGAACGTATCCAGTTGCCGAGGCGTGTCCTCTGAGTGACCCGATTCAGCCAGGGATGCGGCCAGCTCATGCAGATGAGCGTCCATCTGAAGAAACGCCGAAGGCACAGCGGCCTTCAGGTCCTGACGGTCTTCCTGTGTCAGGGACTGTTTCAGAATGAAGCTGTCGTGAATGGCCTGGCCTTTCTCGGCCACCCTCTCGTGCTCTCCCTTAACAATGGCACTGAAAATGTCTTGCATGGCCTGGTCTATCTGGCGCATTTCCTTGATCAACAAACCGCGCAGCTTAGGGGGCAACTCTGGCCCGACGGGTTCGGCCGCTAGTGTTGCAGTCACGGGTGTCAACATGAGTGTCGCGGCAAGCGCGGAGACGTGAAGTCCTGAGCGATTAAAGATCATGGGGGTCTCCTTAGGATTCTGAGCGAACGATAATGGCCGTTTTGTCGTTATGGTCCGTTTTTATAGGGTAGCACCGTTCTAGAGCTGGTCGTGGGGGGCGATACCGGAAAGCGGTTGCACAAGGTCTCCGAGGGTGGTAAAACTATAAGTAGTATATTGTATGAATCTTTAGGGTGAGCCAATCCTTATGACGTGAAAAACCGTCTATACCTCGGGAGGTATGTCATGCAACCGATCAAGCTTCTCAGTCTGGCGCACCTGGGGATGGTGCTGAGCATCGCCCTCTCGTTGGGGGCGGTGGCCATGGGTTATTGGTTTTATCATGGCCTGACGTTGGCGTGGCAGGTGGCCGCACATGTCAGCCTGATTCCCTTCGTGACCCTGCTCAAAATCAGTTACATCACGCGCTTAGTCGCGCTCAAACAGCTTGGTCGGCCGGTAGATTGACCCTCGTCAGCCCTTCGAGAGGGCGTGACGGGGCAATTTCGCGGGATGGATCAACCGCGAGCGATCAATGGCTGGTGAAAATCCTCGGGGCCGCTGTAGGGGCGGATAACGCCGCTGCGGTAGAGAAAATCCCCAAAGCCTTCATCGGCATCGCGCTCCCGGGCAAAACGCTCGAACAGCGGTTTCAGATCGGCGAGTATCTGTGCCTCGTCGATATTCTCCCGGTAGAGTCGATTTAACCGATTGCCGCCGGTATCGGCGCCCAGGTACAGGTTGTATTTTCCCGGGGCCTTTCCGGTGAGTGCAATCTCCCCCAGGTAGGGGCGGGCGCAGCCGTTGGGGCAGCCGGATACGCGCAATTGAATCACCTCGCCACCGATGCCCGCCTCACTCATCAGCTGGTGAATTTTCTGACTTAGCTCCGGCAGGTAACGTTCGGATTCCGCCATGGCCAATCCACAGGTGGGGAAAGCCACGCAGGAAATGGCGTTGCGTGCCAGGGGTGAGCTTTTACCTCCATCATCCAGACCGTAGTGGTCCACCAGCTTCTGGATGGCTGATTTCTCCTGTTCACTGACGCCGGCGATGATCAGGTTCTGGTTGCAGGTGATGCGAAATTCGCCTGAATGAATTTTAGCGATGCTGCGCAACGCGGTACGCAATTTCAGTTGCTCGAAATCGCGAATGCGACCGCTGGGGATGAACAGCGTCAGGTGGTGCCGACCCCGATCATCCTCGGTCCAGCCGAATTGATCACCGCTGTCCTTGAGGGTGTAGTCTCGCAGTGGTTCCAGCGGCGTTCCGTGCACCTCGGCAAACCGTTCCTTGAACCAGTCCAGCCCGTAATCATCGAGCGTGTATTTGAATCGGGCGTGAGCCCGGTCGGTGCGGCAACCGTGATCGCGCTGAATGGCGGCAATGGCTTCGCAGGCATCCACCACCTGATCGGCCGGCACAAAGCCGACCGGGCTGGCAAGGCGCGGGTAGGTACCGGTCTCTCCGTAAGTCATACCCATGCCGCCGCCGACCGCGATGTTGTAACCGACGATATCGCCATCTTCTTCAATAGCGATCAGGCCGATGTCGTTGGCTAATACATCGCAATCATTGTGGGGTGGCAGAGCGATGGCGACCTTGAATTTTCGGGGCAGGTAGCGGTAGGTGTAGAAGGGTTCTTCCTCTTCGCCTTCGCGGGTTTTTGGCGCCTCGTTCAGCCAGGTTTCTTCATAAGCCCGCGACCGCCACATCAGTCGTTCGCTGATCTGCACCGCATGGTCATAGACCCGTGCGTGATTGGCAGAAAGGTGCGGGTTGACGTTCGCCACCACGTTGCGGTTGACATCCCCGCAGGCGCCCCGGCTGTCCAGCCCCAGCGAATCCAGATGTTGAATCAGCGGTTGCAGGTTTTCCTTGAATACCCGATGAAACTGAAACGTCTGTCGGGTGGTCAGGCGCAGGCTGCCGTCGGCAAAGCGGTCGGCGACTTCATCAAGTCCGAGCCACTGGTCCGGGGTCAGTACTCCGCCGGGCAGCCGCAAGCGCAGCATAAACTGGAAGTGCGGTTCGAGTTTCTGTTGACGACGTTCTTCGCGCAGCTCCCGGTCGTCCTGCTGGTAGAGACCGTGAAACTTGCTCAGGTGCGTGTCTTCATCGTGCAGTGCGCCGGTGGCGTGATCCGCCAGGGAATCGCGCAGGGTGCCGCGCAAATACCGGCTTTCGCGCTTGATCTGTTCGGCTAAAGGCAAATCGTCATGGCTCATCAGTACACATCTCTCTGGTAGCGTTTGCTTCGGGTCAGCTCGCGCAGGTATTGCTCGGCACTGTCGCGGCTTTTGTGTCCGTGGGTGCTGATCACGTCGATCAGGGCCTCGTGCACGTCCGGCGCCATGGCATTGGCATCGCCGCACACGTACAGGTGCGCGCCGTCCTCAATCCAGCGCCAGAGCTCCGACCCCGCTTCTCGAATCCGGTGTTGCACGTACACCTTGTCTGGCCCGTCCCGGGAAAAGGCCACGTCCAGTCGACTGAGCAGTCCCTGCTTGCGCCACTGGAGCCATTCGCGCTGGTAGAGAAAATCGGTGCGAAAGTTCCGGTCGCCAAAAAACAGCCAGTTTTTGCCCGCATGCGCTTCGGCCTCGCGCTCCTGCATGAAGGCTCGAAACGGCGCTACCCCGGTGCCCGGGCCGATCATCACAATGGCCGTGTTGGGGTCATTCGGGAGGCGGAAGTTCTTGTTCGTGTCGATAAACACCGGCGCGGTGTCATCCAGCGCCAGGCGATCCGCCAGCCAGGTGGAGCCCACCCCTTCACGCAGGCGCTCGCGTTGTTGGTATCGCACCGCCGCCACGGTCAGATGCACTTCCTCGTCCACAGCCGCCTGGCTGGAGGCGATGGAGTAGAGCCGGGGCGGCAGGCGACGGATGTGATCCACCAATGTCTGGGCGCTCAGTCCGCCAATGGGGTATTCCTGGAGCAGATCCAGCAGATCTCGCCCGTGCAGCCAGTCGATCAGCCCCCGTTTATCGTTGGTCAGCTGTTGAAGCTCGCTGGCCTCACTCAGTTTGGCCCACTGTTGCACCGTCGGTGGTGTCAGTCGCGTCAGCTCAAGATGATGCTGCAACGCCTGGTGCAGTGTCAGGGAGTCGTCCTTGAGCGTCACGGCTTGCTCGCCGTCCAGCCGGGTCTGCTCGAGAATCCGGGCCACCAGCTCCGGATCGTTCTGCACATAAACGCCCAGGGAATCGCCGGGTTGGTAGCGCAGCCCGGAATCTTCCAGGGAAAACTCCAGGTGGTGTACCGCCTTGCTGGAGCCACGACCGTTCAGCGTTACCCGGTCCAACAGAGGGGCGGAAAACGGATGCTTGCGATCATGGCCCGCAGCGGTGGAGGTAGATGCTGTGGGTGTCGGGGCAACCGCAGCCGTGCTTTTTGTCTCGGATTTGAGTACCGATAACAGTTGCGTCATCCACTGATCGGCGGCCTCCTCATAGTCCACGTCACAGTCCACGCGATCCACCATCCGCTCGGCACCCAACGCCGCCAGACGTTGATCAAAATCCACCCCGGTCTGGCAAAAGTATTCGTAACTGGAATCCCCCAGCGACAGCACGGCGTAATGCAACTGACCGAGCTTCGGTGCCTTGCGCCCGTGCAGGTATTCGTGCAACCCAAGGGCATTATCCGGCGGATCGCCTTCGCCGTGGGTGGAGGTGC